>DTYT01000001.1 GCA_012961745.1 Kiritimatiellia bacterium
CGCCCGGGCCCTCGCCTCGCTGGTCCGGGTGGAAACCGTGACGGGCCGCAAGCACCAGGTACGCCGCCACCTTGCCATGATCGCACATCCCGTGGCCGGGGACCGCATGTACGCCACGGAGGCCATCCGCGACGATACGTTGCGGGCCATACCGCGGCAAATGCTGCATGCTGAAATTCTCCGGTTCCCCCGCCCGGAGGATCCAGCCCAGATGCTGGTCGTGAAGGCGTCTCCCCCGGACGATTTCACCGTCGCGATGCGCCGTCTCGGGCTGCATAGGGCCAAAAGCCGCGCAGGGCAGCCCTGAGCCCGGGGCGGCGGGTCCTGCGCTCGGCGTGGTGTACCCGGCAAGAGGCATCTCGGTTCCCGGGGCGCACCCTCCTCGGCGGGGCGGCGGTTCAACCACCGCCGGGAAGCGCCAGCCTTTTCCGCTCGGCCGCCTCGGCGATGCGTTGTTTCAGCTCCGCGAAGCGCGGGTCTGCCCGGATCGCCTTCAGGTAGGGGGCGTCTCCGCTCAACCAGGCATTCATCCTCTCCGGCCGGGACTGGGCCAGCCGGTTGAGGATCTGGAAAGATTCTTCCATCTTGTTCTGTCCGGCCAGGGTGCAGGACAGGCCGAAGCGCGCGTCGTCATTATCCGGCGAAAGTTCCACGGCCTTACGGAAGACCAGCTCGGCTTGGGCATACCTTCCCATCTTGGCCAGGATGAATCCCAGGTTGTACCACAGCGACCCGTCTTGCGGGTACCGGCGGCAGAGCCGCGCCAGTACCGCGGCCGCCTTCCGTGGCTCGCCCATCTGGAACAGGCAGAAGCTCCGCCTGACTTCCGGCTTGTAACTCCGCAGCCCGAACCGGTGCAGGTCGGAAAGGGCCTTCTCCGCGCGCCGCCAGTCCGCCTTCCGGAGGAATTCCAGGGCCTCGCGGACCCGTCGCCCGATCTCCTCCGCCTGCCCGAGGGTCCCGGCTCCCAGCGTCACGTCGGCCAGGAGGCGGAAGACCCCCTTCCCCACCAGCGGCTCGATTTTGTCGCGCTGCGACCGAATGAGGCGACTCAATTCGGGTATCATCTCGGGCGGCAGTTCCTCCCATTCCGCCTCGATGTCCTGGAGTTCTTCGCGCAGAATCCGCAGCAAGGTGTAATCGAAGCGTGCGGGGAGATAGGTAGCGTCCTCCGCCAGCGCACGCGTGATCAGTCTCCAGGCCTCCTCGAAGCGGCTCAGCCGGATGAGCACGTCGGCCCACCCGGTCAAGTAGACGACGTTATAGGGGTCGATGGCATAGTAGCGCCGGAAATATCCGTCCGCGGCCACGTACTTCCCCGCCAGTGCCGCCAGTACCGCCGCGCGCCGCAGGAGGTAGGAATTGTCCGGGTAGTCTTCCAGGGCGCCCTCGATCTCCAGCAGCGCCCGGTCCCACTGGCCCCGATTCAGGAAACGTTCGGCGCGCATCATACGGCTGCCCAGTTCCTTGGGCGGTGACGTGGACGGGCCGGCGGGGACAAATGGATTCCTCAACCGGAGCCCGGGAGGCCGGGGAGGATGATCGTATCTCAAGGCCTCCAGACCGGCCTTGAAAATCCGGCGCACGCGGGCATTGCCGCCGGTCTGCAGCAAGGGATCCGCGGCCAGGCCGTCAATGAGAAACATGGAATCGCCTGACACGGCACTGCAGTTCAGGGCCCCCACTGCAATCAGCATCAGCCCGGTTGTGCTCAGTCCCGGTCTAGAACGAAGGCCCATCTTGGTTCCGCCTCCCGGTCTCGACCTGTACTGCGCGCATCTGCGAATGGCGCCCCTCTTTTTCTCGGGCCCCTGTCGTCGCGGCCCCGCGCAGCGGCGGGATGGCCCCGCGGCCGTCCTGCCGTCTGCGGCGCAACGTGTCGCGGCCGCATGAGCTGCCCCGTTCGCGGACCGGTGCATGTCGGTGAGTCGACCAGGCTAATACAGCAGGTGCTGCAGGCGGTCACGGTACTCGTCCGCCAGCGCAGAGCGCACCCCGACAACCCGGAAAATCTCCAGCATCTTCTTGCGTGCCGCGTCCTCGTTCCAGTGGGGGTCGGCCTCGACCGACCGCAACAGATCTCCCAGAGCCTCGCGGTACTCGCCCCGCGCCGCCCGTGCGCAACCGGCACGGTACCAGGATTCCGCAGTACCCTTCCGCTCGGCTTCCTGCTCCAAGTCCCCGGCATCCCCGCCGGCATCCCCGGATTCCCGCAGCGAAATCCGGGCCAACAGTTGCTCGGCTTCGGGCCAGACCTCCGACACGCGCGGAATGCGTTCCAGGAACGACCGGGCGCGATCGGGATTGCCCGCCTTTTCCTCCAGCCGCGCCAGTTGCAGGAGTGCCGCAGGAAAATCGGGTTCCTCGCGCAACGCCTCCTCCAGCAGGGAACGGGCTTCCTCCAGCCGCCCTTGGCCTATCAGCCCCGCGGCCGTCGCCGCCAAGCGGTCGCTCTCCAGCTCGACGTGCCGGCGGACGATCCGGCGCACTTCACTTTCGGGAAGGACTCCGACGAATCCATCCACCTCCTCTCCGTTGCGGAATATCTTCACCGTCGGAATGCCCCGGATGCCGTAGCTCGCCGCCACGTCGGGATTGGCATCCACGTTCACCTTCACCAGCGCCACCCGGGGTTGAAGCTCCCCGGTCACTTTCTCCAGGATGGAAGCCAGCATGTGACACGGGGCGCACCAGGGAGCCCAGAAATCCACCACGATCGTCTGGTCGCGGGAAGCCGACAGCACCTTCTGC
>DTYT01000002.1 GCA_012961745.1 Kiritimatiellia bacterium
ATGCTTCGGCATTCATGAGAGCGTACCGTTACCGCGTGCTTGTTTTGGGGTGTAAGGTTAACCAGTACGAGGCCCAAGAGATCCGTGAGCACTTGGGGGAACTGGGATTCCGGCAGGCGACGGGCGGGGAGGCAGAATTGTGGATAATCCACGGCTGCGCAGTTACCGAGTTCGCCTTGCGGAAGACACGTAAGCTGGTGAGGGCAGCGGTACGTTCTCCAGGGTCGCGGTGGGTCATTCTGACGGGGTGTGCTGCAGCGGTGCCGGATGGCGATCCGATGCGTCTGTCGGCCGGCCTGGTTCCCGCGGGGCCAGATCTACTTGCCCGTCTCGACCGGGTTCTGGCTGGACGGGGTGCGATTTCCCGTGGTGTAGAGGGGCATGGACATGGAATCAGTCGTTTCCAGGGCCGCACGCGGGCGGTTGTGAAGGTGCAGGACGGGTGTGACCGCCGATGCTCCTACTGCATAGTGCCGTTGCTGCGCGGGGCCCCGCATTGTCGCTCAGCAAGGGCCGTCTACGACGAGGTGCGCCGCCTGGCGGCGGTGGGGTACCGCGAAATAGTGATCAGCGGCGTGAACGTCGGCAGTTACGCTGCTGACGGCCGTGACCTTGCCGGACTGCTGGAAATGTTGCTGGAAGTTTCCGCGATCGCCCGTATCCGTCTGTCCAGCCTTCATCCCCGGCAGCTTTCTACCCGACTGCTGAACCTGTGGGGCACAAGTGATAGGTTGGCACCCCACTTGCACCTGCCGCTGCAATCCGGATCGGACCGCATACTGCGGCTCATGCGCCGCGATTACAGCTTGGCGGAATATCTGGCGGCGGTGGCGCGGGCCCGTGAATACATTCGTGATCCGGCCGTTACGACCGACGTGATGGTCGGGTTTCCCGGCGAAACCGCTTCTGATTTTGAAGAAACTGTCAAGGCGGTGCGGGAGATCGGGTTCGCCCGCGTACATGTTTTTCCATTTTCCCCGCGTCCCGGCACGGAGGCGGCGGCGATTGCGGGGGTGCGTGCCACGCCGCGAGATTGAGTACCGGAGCGCGGCGCTACGGAAGGCGGCCGGCGGGGCGGCGATGGCCTTCGCGCGGCGGCTGGTGGGAATGAGCGAGACTCTGATCGTCGAGCGCTGCGGGGTCTGCGGTGCATCCGGCGTGATCGGGCGGTACCTGAGGACGGAGCTGACCGGCAGGCATGGGCTGGGGACGGTTCTCAAGGTTCGCATCCACGGGGTACACAGGGATAGGATGGGGCCGGTCATGGTGGCCGAGGAGGAGCCGGCTGGTGTTTCGGACGCAAGCCGGTACCTGTCTCGCTCGTATACGGGGGGATCGGCGCAAAGGCCGGACACCGGGCAGGAGCGCGGGGACTCTGGGGAAGATCCGGGAAGGATTGAGTGTGGGTGTGTGCCGGGCGGCCAATCCCGCCAATAGAGGCTTGGCAGGATGTTTTCCGTGGAAGGCAGAATGCCGGTTGTTCCGGCGGTGGGGGTTACGGCGGTGGCGGCTTATGTGGCTGCCCAGATGCTTTCCGACGTCACCAGCGTGAAGATTGGGGTGGTGTGGGGCTTGGCGGTGGATATGGGGACTTTCATCTATCCGCTGACATTTACCCTTCGGGATGTGGTTCACAAGGTCCTCGGCAAGCGGAATGCGCAGGTGCTGATCGTTGTCTGCGGGGTGATCAACCTGCTCATGGCGGCCTACCTGGTATGGGTAGCCTCGGTGCCCGGTGATCCCAGTTGGGGGTTGGATCGGGCATTTCGGGATGTCCTGACGCCGATATGGCGTATTGTCATTGCTTCGATAGTCGCTGAGGTTTTCAGCGAACTGGTGGATACCGAGGTATATCACTGGTTCGTGAGGCGTATCACGAGCAGATGGCAATGGTTGCGGGTGCTGACCAGTAACAGCGTGAGCGTTCCGGTGGACAATGTCATCTTTGCGGTGGGAGCGTTCGGATGGAAATTGCCGTGGGGGGTAATCTGGGACATATTTCTTTTCAACTTGATGTTGAAGTACGGTATGACCCTCTTGAGCCTTCCCCTGATCTACGTGGTGAGGGACCGTTACGATCAAGGAGGCTGAGGGAGTCGCCGGGAAGTGGGAGGGGACGCTTCCGACGATTCCGGCGGCTCGGGCTCGACGAAGCGGAAAATCACTTCATCGGGCTCCGCCATGCCCATTTCATGGGCGACCCGCTTGAGGAAATCCGGGTCCACCTTGAGCCGTTGCTGCTTCAGTTGCAGTTTCTTGATGATCGTTTGCTCCCGCTCTATGGCCGCGTCGAGTTCTCGTATCCGCCGAGTATAGCTGCGGTACTGTAGATACTGGGGCCCGAAAAGGCTGAATAGCCCCACGGTGAGCAGCAGCGCAATGAGAGACCACACTCCCCGATAGAGAATACGCCGCCAGGGAGGCGCGGCGGACAGCAATCCGGGTAGTGTCCGCGCCCGCCGCTTACGGCCGAGGACTTTTCGTCGGCCCCTCACGGTCTCAGGAAAGCATCTCCGTAACGGGCCTGGTCACCCAGGAACTCCTCGATGCGCAGCAGCTGATTATACTTGCAGACCCGGTCGGTCCGGCTGAGCGAACCGGTCTTGATCTGACCGGCGTTGGTGGCCACGGCCACTTCGGCCAAGGTGACGTCTTCCGTTTCCCCGGAGCGGTGGCTGATAATCGTGGTATACCCGGCTCGCTTGGCGGTCTCGATCGTTTCCAGTGTTTCCGTAAGCGTGCCGATCTGGTTGAGCTTGATGAGAATGGAGTTGGCCACGCCTTCCCGGATGCCCCTTTTG
>DTYT01000003.1 GCA_012961745.1 Kiritimatiellia bacterium
AAGGCACTTCGTAGACCCACTTGGCGAGACTGCAGTAGTTCCACATTTCCCAGAAGAAACCACAGATCAGAGCCGCGGACGCCAGCAATGCAAGGCGTTTCATCCCTCGGGACGGCAGGTGAAACAGCAGCGAATCCTCACCGGCCAGCTCCATCAGCGCCGACAGTACCAGTAACGGCGCAATCCAGAGCAGAGGAAAAAGGAAATTGGACCACAGGCCGATCCCCAGCAATCCAAACACCGCCAGCGCCAGCATTAGGGTCGCCAGCGCCTCGCGGCGCCTCGTTCCCGACCGCTCCAGCACCAGGGGCGTATCTCCCAGAAACGTGGTGAGCACATTATAGGTTCCCAGAACCGCCGGCAGGACGGTCGAGTACGGAAGCGTCGCCAGCCAGAAATATTCCGCAGCCGAGAGATCGTCAATACCGACATAATACCAGTTCTGGACAAACCGGTTCAGATACTCGAACAACCACCAGAACGCCGCACTGACCGGAAACAGAAGCAGGAAAAACCGCGGGGTGTCTGTGAGCATACAGCGGCCGCCGCGCCAGAAGCTCACGGCATTCACCACCACGATATACGACAACCACAGGGGCGAAAACGTGTGCCGCTGGAATCCGGCGAACCAGGGGAAACGCGTCCACGCCAGCCCCCAGGACACCGCACCCGCCACGATGCCCAGCCAGCCCCACCAGGGAAAGCCGCGCCGCGCCAGAGGTGGGATTTCCGCTGTCTTGATGAGGACTGCGGCCAGCGGCAGGTACAGAAACACCAGCTCAAGAACCGCCACCAGCCAGAAAGCCCCGACACGGTACGGCGCATGTTCCACGTAGTGCGTGCGTGGAGGAAATTCCAGATACTTCGCCGCCGCCTCGCCGCTCAGGACCGCACCGATCATCGGCAGCGAGACACACATCAGCAGGCTCAGCAGCAGGACTGCGACAATATGCAGCTTCTGGCGGTCAACTTTCATCAGGAGCCTGTTATCATCGAATACTCTACTCTGACGGGATTTCAAGAGCCTCCGCCAAGGCCTGGGGCACGCGCCCGCCTCCCGCCAACCGACACCCCCGCGGTGCGGCCAGACTGGACGACCCTACTTGTGTCGGGAGGACGGCGGACGGCCAACAAATACCACGACGAACAGAGCCGGCGTCCCTTTGTCGAGCGCATCATTCTTCCCGCGGGATACGCAGGCGTCCTGGAGTGTGCATGCCGATGGGCGTCAGTATACCGCCGCACGGCGCCCTGCTTTCTCATACTCCTGCATGGCTTCCGGCAGGAGCTTCTCCAAGGCGCGTGCCCGTTCTGCAGCTCCTGGATGAGTCGCCAGGATCGACAGTGGACCCCACCCACCCGGCTCTTTTTCTGCGACCCGTTTCCAGATCCGGACCGCCGCGCGCGGATCGTAACCTGCGCGCGCCATATAGAAAATCCCAACCCGGTCGGCCTCGTATTCGTCCTGCCGTGAGTACCTGGGGACGACCAGGAGCGCTGCGATATTAAACACCCTGCGCAATGCCTGGGCCGTTTCCGCATCCTCGTTCTCGGCGCACGAGGCGATCAGCTCCGTTGCCAGTCCGGCCAGGGCCAAGGCACTGAGCCGTTCAGTGGTATGACGGCAGTTCACATGGGCTATTTCGTGTGCCAGCACCGCCGCCAGCTCGTCCTCATCGCGCACTAGACCCTTCTGCGGATCGAACAGGCCTTCGAAAACCATGATGGCTCCACCGGGAGCGGCGGCGGCATTGACGATTCCGGTGTGAAACAGTGTCACCGTGTAAGGCAGATCCGGCAAGTGGGATACTGCGGCGATACGTGTCACGATGTTACTCAACTGTCTAAGGCGGACGGGATCCTGATTGATTGCCACGCCCGCTTTCCTCATCTGCTCGATATTTCTGTGCAGGACCTGGCGACCGAGCTGGGAGTCCTCTTCCAAAGTATAGAAGTTCATGACCTGCTTGCCGGTGACCACGTCCAAGGTGGTGCAGCCCGGGGCGCACAGCAGCAGGACCGGCAACGCCATGAGAGCGAATTGCTGAGCCAGTCTTCTGGAGGCTCTATCGGGTTGCGTATTCACTGACTCAAGTATAATCCCAAAGGACGGTTCCGCAATCTTGCCCATGGGCGGCGCCGCTATACCGCGGGCGAAGCGCCGCGTGAGCCGGAACCCACCCGCTGCAAGGTATTCGCGTGGAGCACTTCCACCGCGGCCCGGATGACCTCATCGGGATGAATGCCGGTCATGCACGGTGGGGGTGCCGGGCCATAGCGGCATCTATTCCGGAAGCAGGGACGGCAGGCGACAGGTGCGACCAGAACCCGGTGCCCCTTGCCGAAGGGGCCGGTTCGAACGGCGTCGGTGGGTCCGAACAAGGCGACCGCCGGTCGTCCCAGCGCCGCGGCCAGATGCATGGGGCCGGAATCCACAGTGATCACCAGATCCGCAGTGGCGCAGAGGGCCACCAATTCCGCGAGGCTCGTCTCACCGGCACGGTTGAATACGCTGGCGGGGCGCTTCAGTTCTCGCGCGATCGTCTCGCAGACCTGCCGGTCATGGTCATCCCCGACCAGCAAGATGGTGGCGTGAAACGA
>DTYT01000004.1 GCA_012961745.1 Kiritimatiellia bacterium
GCGCGGCATCCAATTTCCGCAAGGGTATCTCTCGCTGGTGAAGGCGCAGCGCAGACCGCAGCAACGTCAAAATCGAGGAAAATGAAGTCATCATCAAACGTCGCACGGCCCGTGTGCGACCGGCCGCCGCCACGTACCCCTGCCGCAACGCTATGACTTTCTGCTTCAGCTCCCGCTCCAATTGCCACCGCAGGTCAGCAAGACCAATGTCCAGTTGCTGCAGGACATCTTCTCCCCAGAGGATCCGGCGTGCCTGTTTCATGTCGGCAATCTCGATCGGGAACACATCCACCGACTTTTCGAGCCGCTCCAGCGTGAACACCACCGGTGGAGGGTTGCCGCGCGCCATCCAGCCGCGAAGGCAGCGGCTCAAGCGATCCAGTAGATCCATGTCTATCCGCTCCACTACCAGCAGGAGATTGAAGTCCGAACCCCTGCCGGCATGATCTCCGGCCGCCGCCGACCCATACAGAACTACCGAGCGCAGCCCGGGAAGTTCCCGGCGCAGTCGGGCCGCAAATGCACCCACTTTCATTTCTCACCTCCCACGCCTCTCACGATTGTTCACTGCCCAGAACGATTCCCTACCAGCCGCGGCTGGCACCGCCACCGCCGGAAGCACCCCCGCCGAAGCCGCCGAACCCTCCTCCGAATCCCCCCGAACCGCCCATTCCGGTGAGCAGGACATATCCCAGGAACGGATGGCGAATCAGCAGCCCGATCGCAAGGAGCATGATCAGGATCGTCCAGCCTACTCTTGTCGCCGACGGGGCTTCACCCCGGACATTCCCCGCTGCCTCCGGCCTGGCCGCGGCCTTGCCGACGAGGTCGACCAGCGCGAGGGTGCCGTTCACGATGCCGCCGACAAGATCATCCCCGCGGAAACGAGGCATGACATGCCGATCCAGAATACGTCCGGTGACCGCGTCGGTTACCCGCGCCTCCAGCCCGTATCCCACTTCAATCCGAACCCTCCGTTCTCTGAGTGCCACCAGGAACAATATGCCGTTGTCACGGCTCTTCCGCCCTATGCCCCAGCGCTCGAAAAGGCGGCTGGCGAAATCATTGATGTCGGCTCCACCGATGGAAGGCAGAACCACCACGGAGATTTCCGCCGCCTGGCTTTCTTGCAGTTCCATCAGGCGGTTTTCGAGGTCCCTCCGTACTCCGGGCGGCAAGATCCGGGCGTAATCGGACACGAATCCCTGTGGTCGCAGGCTGCGCAGCATCTGCTCGGGATCGGGGCCCGGATGGCTGCAACCCGCCACCAACAGCATCAGGGCCAGACACCCCAGGATTATTTCCGGTCGGAAGCCTGCTTTCATCGCACACCTGTGGGGGCTCGACCATATTCCAGTTGCCGGGAAAATCCCGCAAGGCAATTCATCGAAAACGCCTGCCGATCCGAAAGCCGTATGCCGCCAGATGCTGCATTGCGGCTAGCCCCGTCCCCGAACGCTACCGGACTCAGATTGCGGCCCGGATGAAAACGAAATACGCCAGCAATATCAGCCCGATAACATGCATCACCCAGTTCAGCTCCCGCCCGCGTCCGCTGAAGAGCTTGATAACCGGCTGGCTTATGAAGCCCAGGGCGATCCCGTCCGCAATGGAATACGTCAGGGGTATGCCGATCATGACCAGGAAAGCCGGAATGGCCTCCGTATAGTCATCCCAGGCGATCCGCGCGACATTGCGGGCCATCATGGATCCCACCACCACCAGGGCCGGTGCAGTGATCGGCGGATAACTGGCTACCATGTGGATCACCGGCAGGAAGAAAAGAGCCAGCACGAAGAGCCCCGCCGCGGTGACTGCGGCAAGACCGGTCCGGCCGCCATGCTCTACACCGGCGGCGCTCTCGATGTAGCTGGTGACGGTACTGGTCCCCAGGCAGGCTCCCGCCACGGTTCCGACCGCGTCCGACAGCAGTGCTCGCTGAGCGCGCGGCAGCCCGCCGTCCTTGAGGAGGCCGGCCTGCTGGGAAACCCCGATGAGAGTTCCGATCGTGTCAAAAACATCCATGAACAGAAAGATCAGGATGTATGGAACCATCGCCAGGCTGAGCGCATCCTTGAGGTCCATCTTGAAGGCGGTCGCCGCCGGCCAGGCGGGTGCCGAGAACACGCCCTTGGCGGGCTCAAACCGGGAAACCAGCATGCTACCCTGTACCACTCGGCCGCCACTCCACCCGGGGGGCAGATGGGGCATCAGTAACTTCAGGGCCAGGGCGGTCCCGGTCGCCAGGAGGATGCCCCACAGTATGGAGCCCTTCACGCGACGGGAGTGGAGTATCGCGGTTCCACACAGTCCCGCGGCAAAAACAATCAGGTCGGGCGAACTGAAATGGGTGTTCAGTTTCACCGCCGTACCCGGGTCGGTCAGTATCACTCCCGCGTTCCGCAACCCGATGAACGCGATGAAAAGCCCGATCCCCACGCTCATTCCGCTCTTCATGCTGGGGCTGACAGCATCCACGATGGCGCGGCGCACACCGGCAAGAGAAAGAAGCAAGAAAAGAATGCCCGAGACGAACACTACCCCCAGCGCGACCTTCCAGGGTTCTGCGAATCCCGCTGCGGCGGCCGCCGGAATCACGGTCAACGCAAAAAAGAAATTCTCTCCCATGCCCGGCGCCTGAGCGATGGGGTAGTTGGCGTATAGACCCATCAGCAAGGTGGCCAGCGACGCGGCCATACAGGTGGCGGCGGTGACGGCATTGAAACTCATGCCGGTGTCCTGTCCGAACATGACTCCCGACAAGACCGCGGGGTTGACGAAAATGATATATGCCATGGTAAGGAACGTAATCAGGCCCGCCACCAGTTCCGTGCCCGTCCGGGTGTTATTCTCCCGGAGATGAAAGATCTGCTCCAACATCGCCGCCTCCCTGATTGGACTCAACCCTGATCGCATCGAGTAGCTAATCGAGATCCGGCACTCGTTCAAGCGAAAAGCGCCGTCCGCCCAAATCCGCCCCGAAAATGCTTGCTTGACCCGATCCCGCCATGCTAATAACGTACGCGAGCGGAGAGGTATAGGCTATGAAAAGGACAACCAAGAAGAAAGTGGGCAAAAAGTTGACCACGCTCAAGGCGCTGGCCAACCCCGTGCGCCTGGCGATCCTCTATGAGCTCTCCTCCGGTCAGAAGAACCCGCGCGATCTCGCCCGGGCAATCGGAGAAGACTACTTCAATGTCGCCAAGCAGCTCGCCGTGCTGCGGGATGCTGGTCTGGTAAGAAGCCGGCGGCGGGGACTGCGTGCCTACTACCGGCTGCTCAGGCCGTCGGTTCTGAGGATAATCGAGCAGCTCCCCTGAAGGTACCCGGTGCATCTGGTGAGGCCGCCTCGGCCAGGGGAGGCGGCGTCTAGTCTGGGGGGCTTTCTGCCGCAATGTCCTCCTGCGGCATTCGCAGGCGCGACGAGCGCCGAAGCCGAGGGCGGCGGGAGCGCGATCCCTCCCGACCGGTACCGGTCACCCGTGACGTGCTGCGAACTCCCGCATGAAAGCCGCCAGAGTTTCCGCGCCTTCAACCGGGAGAGCATTGTAGATCGAGGCCCGGACGCCCCCCACGCTGCGGTGCCCCTTCAGGCCCTTCATCCCCCGTTCGGCCGCTTCGCGAATGAACATCTTCTCCAAATCTTCGGAAGGAAGACGGAAAGTGACGTTCATCCATGACCGGCAAGAGGGCTCTGCCGTTCCCCGGTAGAATTCAGAACCGTCTATCACCTCGTACAGAAGACGGGCCTTGCGCTCATTCTGCTGGGCGATGGCCTGCAATCCACCCTGTTTCAATAGCCAGCGGGTTACAAGCATCACCACATAGATGTTGAAACAGGGCGGCGTATTGTAGAGCGAGTTCTTTTCGATATGCGTTCGATAGCGGAAAAAGACGGGGACTTCTTCACCCGCCCGCCCGGCCAGATCTCTGCGGATAATCACCACGGTCACCCCCGCCGGCCCAAGGTTCTTCTGGGCTCCCGCATAGATGATCCCGAACCGGGAGACGTCCACTGGGCGTGACATGATGTCAGAGGACATATCCGCAACCAGCGGAGCATCCACCCGAGGAAACGCCTTCCACTGGGTGCCCGCAATGGTCTCGTTGGAAACAATATGCAAGTAGGCGGCCCCCGGTGTGCCCCGGATCGCCTCCGGGTCCGGCACGCAGGCCGGCGAAGTATGGGACGTATCCGCCACTATGTTGACGGTGCACTGCAAGCGAGCCTCCCGGATCGCCTTTTCCGCCCAGTACCCGCTGTTGACGTAGTCGGCTGCGGCCCCCCCGCCCGCAAGATTCATGGGTACCAGCGCAAACTGGGCACTCGCCCCTCCGGGCATGAAGAGGACCGCATATTCCTCAGGTATATTCAGCAGCTTGCGGATATTGGCGACGGCTTCCTCGTGAACTGCATTGTATTCGGGCCCCCGATGGCTGGATTCCATGATCGACATGCCGGATCCCTGATAGTCGAGCAGCTCTTCCTGAACTTGCCGCAGTACCTCGACCGGGAGGATCGCCGGTCCGGGATTGAAATTATAGACACGCGCCATGCCGTCCTCCTTTCCCCTGCATCCGCTCAAAACCTTGTCCGCGTCATACCGCACGCCCCCTGTGACCCGGCCCCTTTACCACTCATCAATCTGGACGTCAATTACCGAGCGGAATTTTCTCCGCCGCAGGTGACTGCGGAGGAAAGCTATCACTGCCCTACGAGCGGGTGGTACCAGAAGAAGGAATCCCACCGTATCGGTGATGAACCCCGGCGTGAGCAGCAGGGCTGCGGCCAGCAGGACGCAGACGCCGTGAAACAAATGCGGTGCCGGGAGGCGACCGGTGTCAAGTTCCCGCAGGGCTGCAGCCATAAGCCCCAGACCCTGCCAGCGGGCGAGTGAGACCCCCGCCACCCCGGTAAGAATCACCAATGCCACGGTAGGCACCGTACCGACCATCTTCCCAACCTCGATCAGCAATGCCAGTTCAAGCGGCGGGAGCACGATGAATACCAGTAGAGCTATGACAAATCCCATGGATACTCCTTTCCGCAACGCAACTCCAGATCAACGGTACCAGGCATCCGGCACCCCAGCGGCCGCTCTCAGGCCGATTTCCCGCAGAAATTTCCGCATCCGGGCCAGCCCGCGGGCGGCCAGCCAGCGGTGCCGCTCACGACCCTTCAACGTGGAGGACTCGACCGCAGCCAACAAACCAAAATTGGCCTTGATGGGCTGAAAAGCAGACGGATCTGCCGCGTAGACGTATCTACATAGCGCACCGGTCATCGTTTCCGGGGGAGGAACCACGGGTGACTGTCCCCTCACAAGACGTGCCGCGTTGACTCCTGCGACCCAGCCGGAGGCAATATTCCCCGCATACCCCTCGATGCCGGTCAGCTGTCCAGCGAAGAAAAGGTCCTCCCGCCAACGGCTCCGCAGCGCGCCGTTGATCACCTTCGGAGAACAGAGAAAGGTATTGCGGTGCATCTGTCCATAGCGGGCAAACTCGGCCCGACGCAGCGCCGGAATCAACCGGAATACCCGCTCCTGTTCCGCGTAGAGCAAGTTGGTCTGCATCCCTACCAGATTGTACAGCCGCCCGGCAACGTCATCCCGCCGTAGTTGCAGTACGGCGAAGGGACGCCTCCCCGTACTGGGATCCACCAGACCCGTGGGACGCATCGGACCGTGCGCGAGGGTGAGATCTCCGCGGGCAGCCAGTACTTCCACCGGCAGACAGCGCTCGAAGAACGCCCCCCGGCCCGCCTTGACACCGCCCTCCAGTTCGGTTTCGAACCCTCTGAGTGATGCAC
>DTYT01000005.1 GCA_012961745.1 Kiritimatiellia bacterium
GTTGCCGGATGTGTAATGGTAGCACAGCAGACTCTGGATCTGCGTGTCTAGGTTCGAATCCTAGTCCGGCAGCCACACCCTCGGGCGCTCACGCCAGGCGAACAGGCATCAGGACGTAAAGAAATGCCTCCGTGGTCTTAATCACGCCGGGACTCAGTTCATCGGTGAGTTCCAGAATAACCTCATCGGTGTCCAGGGCGCTCAACGGCTCTATCAGAAACAGAGGATTGAAGGCAATACTGACATCCTCGCCGCTATACTTCGCCGCCATGCTTTCGCGGGCTTCACCGATATCCCTGTTCTCGGCCGAAATCTCCAGGCGGTTCCGAGCGAAGTCGAGCTTCACCGACGGCGCCTGGCCGCTCGCCACGATGGCTGCCCTCCGCAAAGCATCCAGGAACATCTCACGCTCAAGAACCACGCGTTTATCGCTGGCCGCAGGGATGACCTGGCGGTAGTTGGGATAAGTACCTTCCAGCAACTTGCTCAACACCAAGGTATCGCCGAACTCGAACGCGACCTGATTCCGCCCCGCCCGAATGAGTATGTCACCTTCGTCCCCCAGCGTCTTCTGGAGTTCCTGAATCGTCTTTATGGGAACCACCATCTCCGCTTCGGAACCGCGCGGTATCTCCATCTCGGCCTCGCGAAGTGCCAGCCTCCTCCCGTCGGTGGCGACCACGGTCAACTTGTCGCCCTTGAAGCTCAACAGCACGCCGGTCAGGACCGCTCGCCCTTCATCCGAGGACGCCGCCGCATAGGATGTAAGCTCCAACAGCCTGCGGAAGTTGCCCTGTTCCAGCGTGTACGACTTTTCCTCCGCGATCTCCGGGGGAGGAGGGAAGTCATCCTTGGGGATGCCGATTATGCGAAAGTAGGACGACCCGCTGCGTATGGTCGTATTGTTCTTGGTATCGACTTCCAGTTGCAGTTCCTCGGCCGGCAAGGCACGTAGGATGCTTATGATGTGTTTGGCGGGCACCGTGGTTGCCCCGGCCCGCACCACCTCCGCCTGCACGCGAGCGGTGACCGTAACATCCAGGTCGGTAGCGGTGATCTTAAGGCTCCCGTCCGCGGTCTCCAGCAGGACGTTGTTCAAGATAGGCAAAGTAGTCCGGGGCGAAATAATCGCCTGAATTTTCTGCAGGGCGTTGACCGCAGGCCCTCTGGCGACCTTGAGTTTCATGGCTGAGCCTCCTCCCGTCTCGCAGGCCTTGCTGCGTGCACAACGTTGACTGCGATCATAGCGTGAATAGTAGCCATTTATTGTTCCTAGTACAGAATATTATCAGCTGTCAAAAGGGGTGATAAGTCGGGATGGGCCCTGCGGGCCGCGATCAGGTATCGTCGGTACCTGTTGAGAATGGTGAAGGCAAGTTGTCGGTAGTGTGTAATTCCCCGGGAGGTCCGCCGCCAGAGGGAGTGAAAGGTCAGACTTTTCCACAGGTTGTTCAAGGCCCGTCCACCATCAGTCGGCTGAATTGATGATACGGCGCCTGATCACTTCAATAGTGCTGTTGAGCTGCTGGTCGCGCAGGCGGCGGGAGGCGACTTGGCGGCACGCATGGATGACGGTTGCGTGATTGCGGCCGAAAGCTTCCCCAATGACCGGCAGGGACAAGGGGGTCAAATCCCGGCAGAGATACATTGCCAGTTGGCGGGCAAGAGCTACCCCCTGGGTCCGGTTCCTTCCGGTCATCTCGCTGAGGCGCAGGTCGAAATGTTCGCAAACCGCGCGTTGGATTTTCTCGATGCTTGGGACGTTACGAGTTTCGCGGTCCATGGTATCGCGGAGTAATCGTTCCGCGACATGCAGGGTTACTTCCTTGCCGGTAAGGCTGGCGTAGGAGGTAACCCTGATAAGCGCGCCTTCCAGGCGCCGAATGTTGGATCGGATTCTCTCGGCGATCAGAAAGATGATGGGGTCATCCAGGTGGGGGAGCGAAAATTGCTCCAGCTTTTCGCGCAGGATGGCAACCCGGGTCTCCAAGTCCGGCGGCTCGAGTTCGGTGACCAGTCCCCATTCAAAGCGGGAGACAAGTCTCTGCTCGAGCGCGGGGATTTCACTTGCCGGGCGGTCGGAGGTCATTACGATTTGCTTCTGACTCTCGAAAAGCGCGTTGAATGTATGAAAGAACTCCTCCTGCATACCCACTTTCCCTGAGAGGAAGTGAATATCATCGATCAAGAGAATGTCGGTTGAGCGGTATTTCTTGCGGAATTCCACCACTGCCTTGCGTTGAAGGGCGGCCACGTAGTCGTTAGTGAACGTTTCACAGCTTACGTATTTAATCTTGGTACGTGAGTGCCTGAGGGCGTAGTTGCCGATGGCCTGCATCAGATGAGTCTTTCCGAGGCCTACGCCGCCATAAATAAACAGGGGGTTGTAGGCCCGGGCGGGGGTTTGCGCGACGGCTCGCGCCGCGGCATGGGCGAAAGTATTGGACGGTCCCACTACGAATGACTCGAAAGTGTAGCGCGGATTCAGATCCGGGCGGTGGTCGGGCCGGCGGGAGATCAATCGCGGGAAACGGGTTCGCTCACCACCGGCTCGAGTGGACGGTACATCGCGGTCAACCTGCAGCTGGATTTCGAGTTCGGTGCCGCCTACGCTTCGGACCGCGTCTCTTATCAGGGGCAGGTAGTGTTCTTCGAGCCAGGTGAGGTAGAAGTCGTTGGCGACCGCGAGAGTCAATCGGTTCTCATGAAGATCGCGGGGATGAATGTGCGCAATCCAACGGTCGTACACATCCGGGGAAAGCACCGAACGCATAGCCTCGGTAGCGCTCGACCATAGCTTCTGCGCTTCTTTACTGCCCCTGGACGTCGTTTCCGCCATGCTTGTCTACCTCTATCCGTCCATGTCGACGGGACGGTACCTGCGGCGGGAAGACTTCTCTGCCAAGGGCGCACGTTTGGCTTGGATTCGGGTGTGATTGCAATTTTTTTCAACAGGGCCGGTAGCTTTACACCCCGCGTATTTCCTTGCCCTACAACGTATTATATCCCGAGCAACCTTATTCAACCGCACTATTGACAGGTTGTAAACAGCCCGGTAAGAGTCCTTCCGCCTCCAGTATTGGGCACGATATTGGATTTATTCCCGGCTGCTCAAGCAGAAAGAGTTGGATCTCGGGAGAAAAAAAACGGGGGTACAATCGGTTGTATTGCAAGGACTGATTGGCAACAATATCTTTGTATCTTCTGTAACCCGGCTTCGAACTGCGGACAGGGTAAGTACTTATGACTGCAAGCGATTGCAGCCATCGTTCTGATCGGCGAGCAAGGCTCGTCTTCGGGGGATCCTCAGATGGGGATATCCGCTATGTTCTCGGCTTGGGCAATCTGGAGAACATTGCGGTTCTGGTGCGAGGCGGCCGTGTGGAGGTGCTGGCTGCGGACATGGAGACGGAGAGGCTCCGGGCAGCTGCAGCTCGCAGGATAACAGTGCGGGCTTTGTCGTCATTCCGTCGCGCTGGGGATCGGGGGCCTTGGCCCGCCCTGGCTCGTTTCGTCAAAGCCTCTGGCGTGCGCCAAGTACTCGTGGCGGACTGTTTTCCCTATGCGTTTGGGCGGGCGCTCAAGGCGAAGGGAGTGGGAGTAGCCGCCGTGGGCAAGAGCGTTTTCCCCGAACGACGCAAGAAGACTCGCGAGCAGCTACGCGCGATATCGCGGGCGCAGTCCATCGCCGTCAAGGCTATGCGGGCCGCGGCCGCGGTGATCGGGGAAAGCGAGGTCGCCAGGGGTAACCTGCTGCGCTGGAAGGGGAAAACGCTGGGAAGCGATGAACTTCGTGCGGAAATCGAACAGGTGATCTTCAGCCTGGGAGCTGTGGCGGAAGGCACCATCGTAAGTTGCGGGACGGCCAGCGCTCATCCCCACGAGCCTGGCAGCGGTCCGCTGATCGCCGGACAGCCGGTGGTAGTAGATATTTTCCCGCGTTCGCGGGCCACCGGCTTTTGGGGAGATCTGACCCGCACCATGGTCAAGGGAAAGATGGACAGGCGCGTGCGCGCAATGTTTGGGGCCGTGCGGCGGGCACGTGCGGAAGCGTTGCGCAGAATGCGGCCGGGAGTACGCGTGCGTTCGCTGCATCGCGCGGCGGCGCGCGTCATGGAGGAGGCGGGGTTTACGACCAGTATGGTTCCCAGGGCGGAGGGATTCATCCATAATCTGGGACACGGAGTGGGATTGGATATTCACGAGGCCCCGGTAGTGGGAGATGTCCCGGGGTGTCTCCGTGTGGGGGATGTGGTGACGGTGGAACCGGGACTATACTACCGGAATGTCGGCGGGGTGCGGATTGAAGACTTGGTCGTAGTGACCCGGGATGGGTGTCGGTTGTTATCGCGGTGTACGTTGTTCGGGGAGATTCCCTGATGGGCGGTCTGGTCGGTAAGGTGGGCATTTGGGTGGCGGCGGCCGCACTGATCTGGGTGTGGGTTCGGATGCTGGAATGGAAGACCACCTTCTACCCGTCGCGTCAGCTCTGGTGTACGCCCGCCGAACAGGCATTGGAGTATGAAGAGGTCCACTTCGTGGCCGAGGATGCCTGTCGGCTTCACGGATGGTGGATAACAGGCCCCCCCAAGGCCCGCGGGGCGGTTATCGTGTGCCACGGCAACGCGGGCAACATCGCCGATCGGGTCTGGATGGCCCAGGCGTTCACTTCCTTGGGCTTGAACGTGTTCCTCTTTGACTACCGTGGCTACGGCCGAAGCGCCGGAATCCCGACTGAAAGGGGCCTGTACCGGGATGCCCGGGCCGCATATGAGGTGGTCCGAGCCAGGTACGGCGACGTTGAGGATCCGCCGGTGATAGTCTACGGTCGTTCGCTGGGGGCTGCGGTAGCAGTCAATCTGGCTGCAGAGCGCGCCGTGCGCGGCGTCGTTCTGGAGGGGGCCTTCACTCGGGCGCGGGATATGGCCCGGGTCATCTATCCTTGGCTGCCGATAGGCTGGTTGCTGAGCCAGCGCTTTGATTCCCTGTCCAAGATCGGGCTCCTAGGGGGGGTTCCAAAGATCATCGCCCACAGTCGGGATGACGAGATAGTGCCTTTCGAGCTGGGCCGCGCTCTCTTCGATGCCGCACCGCCTCCGAAGAAGTTCTGCGAGCTGCGCGGTTCGCACAACGATTGTGGCTGGGACAGCAGCCCCGCCTACTGGTCGGAGATTCGCCGGCTGGTGGGGGCGGTGTTGCGTAGGGGAGACTGACCGGCAGCCAACTGCCGAGTGCACCGACCTATTCCCGGGCAATAATTCTGCTATCTGGTGCGTTGTAAGGGTGGAGTTCGCGCCGGATAGTCGGTGCAGGACCTGAACGGAGGTGGTCAGGATGAAGAGGCTATGGCTGACGGTTGCGGCGCTTGCCCTGGCGAGCGTGGTATCTGCCCGGGGAGGACAGGGCCGTATGGAAAGAGTGGTCGGAAGGGTGCTCCGCGATCCGGTGATCGCGGCTCGCGCGGGTATCGATGAGAAAGATGTGAATCGCCTGCGGCAGGCGTATTTCACTCACCGCAAAGAGGTTGCCCGATTGTGGGGTCAGTTGCGTCTGGCGGAGATTGAGCTGCAGGAGGCGAAGAGCGCTGCGGTGCCGGACCTTGACGATATAGATACGCGCATCGAGAAGGTCAGCTCCCTGCGGACGGCCCTTGAGAAGAGCCGGGTGCGATTCGAGTTGAGCGTCCGCGAGATAGTCGGCCGGGAGACCCTGAGCAAGTTGCGGCACGCGGCTTGGCGGGCCCCGGCGGGCAGAACGTGTCACAGGCAGCGCGGCCGCGCGCGCTTGCGACAGGGAGGCGGTCCGCTTGCTGAGGGAATGGGTAACGGCCCGGACCAGCCGGTTGAAAACCCGGGGGATCTGATCGCATCTCCGGAGCTCTGAGCGGTGGGGTGACAGTATGGCGGGAAGGCGGCCGCTGGGCCGCCTTCACCGTATCCGCTGGTCTGGTGAGGGCCTCGCGTTCCGCGTTACCGGAGTCGGTGTGGCAGCGGACCCGGGCGGGTACGGCTGGCGGGATAATCCCTTGTTCAATGTGGGTTGACTCCCGGGTGATGATCTGGCTAATCTTACGGGTGACTGGATGGAACCGGCGGATGCCGGCAGTGCAGTGCGCCTCGTAGCAAGGAGTTAGACATGCTAACCGTGAAGGCAGTTTTCGGGAAGCGACGGGCGTTCACCCTTATCGAGCTCATGGTGGTGGTAACCATTATAGCCATTCTGGCGGGTCTGTTACTTCCGGCCATTGCCAATGCCCGGGAGAGGGCCAATCGGGTCAAGTGCATGAACAATCTCAAGCAGTTCGGTACGGCGCTGTACCTGTACGAGGAAAGCACCGGGGCGAATGTCTGGCCCAGCGATCTGCGCGCCCTGAGCCAATTTGCGAATTCGCCCAAGCTGTTTTTGTGTCCGAGTGACCGTGATCGCTCGGTAGCGCCGGACGTCATTTCGATCGTAGAGACGAACTGCAGTTATGTGTATCTGGCCGGGTATCAGCCGCAGGACAGCGGGAACTTCGTTGTCGCGTTTGACAAGGACAGTGATCTTATAGCCACCTGGGCGGAAGACACTACACTTAACGCGGGTACCTATCCGAACGTGCCCAACGGTTGGGGGGACATTCACGGTGCGGGAGGAAATGCGCTGCATGTGGACGGCCATGTGGAATGGTACGCTATGGGTGACGGGAACATCAGCAACCTGCTGAACAGCCTCACTTTTCCCAGCAATACGCCGAGCCAGGTTACGGTCAAGCTCTGCGATTCGACTTACAGCCCGTAAGTCGCGGCCGGGACTTTGCGGAAACTGACGGTCTTCCCGTGTAGATTGCGGGGGACCGTCAGGTATTATAGGGGCAAGCGAGGAGAATCCGGATCGGGGCCATGTGCGGTATCGTGGGATATGTGGGTGAGCGGGATGCGGTGCCCTACCTGCTGGAAGGCCTTCATGCACTGGAATACCGGGGCTACGACAGCGCCGGTGTAGCAGTCTGGGTTGACGGATCTCTGCGGGTGTGTCGGAGCGAAGGGAGGCTTTCGGTCTTGGAATCCCGGATAGCTGCCGAAGGTCTTGCAGGCTCTCCGGGAATCGGGCACACGCGGTGGGCCACCCACGGGGAACCATCGGAAAGCAACGCTCACCCGCATATGGACTGCAGCAGACGCGTGGCAGTGGTCCATAACGGAATCGTGGAAAACTACGCGGATCTGCGACGCCGCCTCCAGGCCGACGGTCATAACTTCGGCTCGGAGACCGATACGGAGGTGATTCCCCACCTCATAGAGCAGTCCTTGAGGAGAGGTGTCCCCGCCCGGGACGCGGTGTGCGAGGCCATGCGCCAGTTGGAAGGATCCTTTGCAGTCGGCATTCTGCTGGCGGGTGACCCGCGGCGGGTCTTCGCCGCGCGGCATGGAAGCCCGCTGGTCGTCGGTCTTGGCAAGATGGGCAATTTCATTGCCAGTGACCCGTTGGCCGTAAGTCGCCATGCGGAAAGCGTAATCTATCTTGAGGACGGCCAGGTGGCCGAAATCAGCTCTCGGGCGGTGACTGTGGTGGACCTGGAAGGGCGTGAAGTGGAGGTCGAGCCACGGCCGCTGACGGTGGATGCCGAGGAAGCCGAGAAGGCCGGCTTCGAGACATTCATGCTCAAGGAGATCCACGAGCAGCCGCGGGTCCTGTGGAGCATGCTTGAGCGTCATACGGGTGAAAAGGGTGAGATCCACATAGACTTCGGTCGCCTGGACGCCGAGTTCCTCCACCGGCTGGAAAGGATCATGGTAGTGGCCTGCGGCACGGCTTTCTATGCCGGTCTGTACGGCAAGCTATTTATGGAGCACCTGACCGATATCGCGGTGGAGGTAGATCTGGGCAGCGAGTTCCGCTACCGGGCGCCGAAGTTCGACCGGGACACACTGATCATTGCGGTCTCCCAGTCGGGGGAGACGGCGGATACGCTGGCGTCGGTGCGGTCGGCGAGAGAACGGGGGGCGCCGGTCTTCTCGATTTGCAATGTTGCCATGAGCACCCTGGCTCGGGAGAGTGATGCTGTCTTCTACACCGCAGCCGGGCCGGAAATCGGGGTCGCGTCCACCAAGGCTTTTACGGTCCAGCTGGCGGCGCTGGCACTTTTCTCCCTGCGGGTGGCGGAGATCCGCGGCGAGCTGACCGCCGCGCAGAAAGCTGAACTGCTGGAGGGCTTGCGGCGCGTCCCGCAGGCGATCCACCGGGTACTGCTTTCCAAGGAGCACATCGCCGAGATCGCGGTAAAACACCATGCCGGTCCCAGCGCCCTTTATCTGGGCCGGCGGTTCAATTATCCCATCGCGCTGGAAGGTGCACTGAAGAACAAAGAGATCAGTTACCAGCATGCGGAGGGATATGCTGCGGGGGAGATGAAGCACGGCCCTATCGCTCTGATCAGCGAGTACATGCCGGTGGTGTGTATCTGCACGCGCACGGCCGACAACCTGTA
>DTYT01000006.1 GCA_012961745.1 Kiritimatiellia bacterium
CCCTCCGACAGGTGACTGCGGCACTCTACGGCGAGGTGGCTCCCCCTTCCCGGGCAGTGGTCTTGACTTTTGACGACGGATACCTCAACAACTACAGCATCGCCGCGCCGCTTTTGGAGAAGTATGGGATTCCGGCAACCTTTTTCCTGACAACCGGATTCATCGGTAGCTCTCAGGATATGTGGTGGTACCGTGTCCGGCGCGCCGTGGCCTGGGCGGTCGGGGAAATACCGTCGCCCGACGGCAGAAAAGGGATGAAGTTATCCGGGGTACGGGAGCGGGTTGCCGCTGTCCGGGTCTGGGAAGATTCGCTGCGGCGTATGCCCTTCATCGCCCGGGAGCAGCGTGTGGAACGGCTGGTGAAGGAGTGCGGGACTGAACCAGGCGGTGGCCTCCTTTACCCGCCGATGTCATGGGACCAGGTCCGCGACCTGGCCCGGCGGGGATTTGAAATCGGAGCCCATACGATCCATCATGTATGGCTGGGAGCGGAATCGGGGGAAGTGGTGAGAGAGGAGATTGGCTGCTCAATCAAGTCTGTCCGGCGGGAGATCGCCGGGGTTAAAGCAGATGCCTTCTCTCTCCCGTATGGCGCGGATGCGATGGACATACAGTCGCTGCTTGAGGAGTGCGGCGTGCGGGCGGCGGTTACCACCCGCCATGGACTGGCTCACGTCCACGGCGATCCCTGGAGACTACCGCGACTCAACATCGGTCGGCATGAGGGGACCGCCTTCATGATGCTGCTGGCCGGTATGGTATGAAGGAGCCGGATTTGGGGCTGGCAAGAAAGGCGATCTTCGTCGGACTGACGGTGATGGTTGCGGCTGCAGTGGCCGCGGCCGCGGCCGAGGTCCTGGTGCGGCTCCTCGTTCCATCGGGAAGTGTGGCCACGTGGCTCGTCCGGGATCCGGTATACGGGTATATTCAGCGTCCCGGTGTCCGGCAGGTATGGCATTATGCCGGTACGGATGTGACTTGGAGGATACGGATCAATTCGCTGGGGATGAGAGGCCCCGAATGTGACCTGCGCCGCCGCGACCGGCAGCGGCTGCTTCTCCTGGGGGATTCTTTCACGTTCGGCTACGGACTGGACGAAGATCTCACCTTCGCCGGACAGCTTCGGAGGATGCTCAACCAAGAGCGGCGGCGGTGGTGTGTTCTCAATGCCGGTGTCGGAGGGTGGGGGACCGTTCAGGAGGTTAAGTACGCCATACGGAACCTGGAGAAACTGCAGCCGGATGTGATCGTGCTTACCTTTTGTCCCAATGATCAGGTAGACGATATCGTATTCTTGCAAGGTGCGGCGGGCGGACTGCTGCCCTATTTCCCGGGCAAGAGGTTCCTCCGGGACCATTCACGTCTCTACGGCTTCATCTACAGTTGTTTGCACACGGCACTTTTCAACCGGGTGTTGCTCAAAGACCTGAAGAATGGAGAGGAGAGGCCGGGGAAATCGCAAGCCGGAGGGCCCCGGGCGCAGCCGGGTATCACGCCCCAGGATGAGATGCGGCGGTGGGAGAGAACCGGCTGGTATATCAGGATGCTGCATGAACGTTTCTTGACATTCAATCCAGACGGGCTGCTCATACTGCAGACAACCCATCCCTGGCGGCAGGATCTCAAGGCACGCCTTTCATCCCTGTGCAAGGACACCGGCATGGTGTATGTCGATCTGGAGGATGATGCCCGGCGCATCGGCCGGGGGCGTATCTTCCTGAGCTACGATCCCCACTGGAGCGCCGCGATGCACGAGGCCTCGGCGCAGCGTCTCTTGGAGGTTATCCGGGGTCACTACCGCGCGGGCTTCGGAGGCGAGCCCGCCGGCCTGGAGGAGAATACCCATGAAGCCGGGTAAGCCGGGCGCTGCCATGGTGAGTGCCGTCGTGACGGTCGTGCTGGCGGCTGGAGGATGCGATCCGGGCCCGGGCTGGTATCGAGATGCCCGGGAGCTGAAAAGGATCAAGCAGAGGCGGATTGGGGAGCTGGAATCCCAGGAATTGACTCGCGAGCAGGCGGAACGACAGTGGAATCTGGAATTGTCGATACGGCAGACCGAAGCGCCCCCGGCGACAGATAACTCCAGGTAATCTCCCGGGACGTACGCTTGACGACATGAGCCGTCCGGAGCAGCAAGGCGGCAGAGCAGCGCTGCTGCACGTCGTCTACGATCTCATACGCGGCGGATCGGAAGGGCAATGCGCATTGACGGCGCTCCACCTTGCCCGTCGCGGTTGGAGCCAGCGGGTAGCCGTGTTTCGGCGGCGCGGATTCTTCCTTGAGGAGGTCGAACGTCACTGCGGGCCGGTCCACGAGATCCGGATACGGCACCTAGTCGCTTCGGAGACCTGGAAGGAGGTGCGGCGACTGGCTGCGTTCCTGCGGGATACGGGTGTGGGAATCGTGCATGCATGGGATATGGACGCGGTGATTTTCGGGGGGCTGGCGGCAAGGATTGCGGGCATACCGTTCGTGAGCAGTCACCGAGATACAGGTGAGATCTACCCATGGTACAAGCAGGTGCTGCGAGCGCAGGTTGATCGACTGGCGTCGCGGGTGATCGCCAACTGCCAAGCGGCCGCCGCGTCGGTCAGGTGGCGACGATGGCTGCACCGAGACGTGGAGGTGGTCCCCAACCTCCTGGATCTCGACCGCTTTGATACGGAATCGTTGGAGATTTTCAGCCGCGCGGAGTCGGTACCGCGGGGCTGGAATGCGGTGGTCGTTTCGCGATTGGATCCGGAGAAAGACATTGTTTGCGCAGTGGAAGCGGTGGGCCGCTTCTACGTGGGCGACGGCGGGAAGGCCGTCGCGCCGGGGCGCGGCCCCAAGGTCAACCTGGTGGTGGCCGGCGCCGGGCCCGAAAGAGAAGCACTGAGAGCCGCCGCGGCGCGCTGGGCGATCGGCGACAAGGTGGTTCTTCTAGGCGACGTACCGGATGTTCCAGCGCTGCTGAAACACGCTCGTGTTGGATTGCTGCTGCCGCAGTCGAATGAGGGACTTTCCAACGCCATCCTGGAATACATGGCGGCCGGGCTGCCGGTCATAGCCACTCAATGCGGGGGTAATTCGGAACTGGTCGAACACGGTGTCACCGGATGGCTAGTGCCTCCTCGCTCGCCTGCGGCTGTCAGCCATTTCATGGCCCGACTTCTTGAAGACCCCGATCTGGCTGCGAGAATGGGGCAGGCGGCGCGGGGGCAGGCGGAAAAATTCCGTCCCGACATAATCCTGCCGCGGCTTGAGACCCTGTACTGTTCGATCGCAGGTGAGCGAACCCGTGGATCGGGGGTGCCCAGTCAAGACTCGCGGTCCACGTGATCCACAATAGCGATTACCACTGACCGTACCGGCGCGCGGCGGGCATCGAATACCTGCCGGGCGCTGTTACCCTCGTCCAGGACCAATACGGTTTCCCCGGCCCCCGCATCGACCACATCCACCGCAATCGTGAAATCGCCCGTTCCTTCACCGCGGGGATCCAATCGTTCCACCAACAGAAGTTTCTTCTGTGCATAGAACGGATGCCGGATGGTGGAGTGGATATCGCCCCTTATCCTGCCCAGGAACATCTCATTCCTCCCCAGCGCCCTCCAGCTTCTCAAGCTGCTTCAGTTCAACCGCATCGACGATTCCCACTATCGCGTGGTCCACCGGCACAAACCAGGGCTCAAGCGCCAGGGCCGCCTCGCGTCCACTCTCGTAGGATACCAGTTCACCCGGACCTGCCATCCGGGTCGCATCGGCCGCCACCACGCTTTGCCCGCGTGCGGCTCCGTCCGGAGCGACCGGGGTGACAATCAGAAGGGGAACCCCTTTCAGGTCCTCGCTGATCTTCGCCGGGACAACCCTGCCAATCACTCTGGCCAGTTTCATAAGTCCTCCTCAAAAGCCACTTGACGCGAAACCGCGGCATCCGCGTCCGGCACAGGGATCTCCGGTGCGGAACCGAAGTCGGTAGTATCCCTCAGCGCTGCCTGGAGGCTTTCGTGGGGAGCGGAAATGATCTGCACCGAAAACGGCCCTTCCCTTGCATCAAGGACCGCGCGGGTGATTTCACCGGCCGCTTCGACATCCGGGAGCCGCCCGCAAAGAACCGTCAATCCTCGTCCCTGCAGGGATGGATCCGCCAGCCTCAGCTCGAGAAGACGGACCGGGGTTCCCTTCAGAGCCCGCTCCGCGGCGAGCAGACAGGCGCAGCAGGTGGGGCTGACCGTTACCAGCAGCGCCGGTTGCGATTCGGCCTCGGCCCGGCTTCCGACAATTCCCGCCATAAGCTCGGCGTGGACATCGGGAAGATAGAGGCTGTCAAGCAGAGCATCCGCGGCTGTGAAGCGCCCCTCTCGCAGGCTGTGTTCCACGGCCGCCGGGGTGCCCCCGACTACCGTCAGGTATCGCGCGGGACTGATCACGCCGGTCTTCAGTGTGGCCACAGGAGAATCCTTGAGCATGGCGTCGGTTGCCAGGATGCCACGGGGGATGTCAGCCAGCTCAATTACGCCGATCGCCGGGAGCCTTTTCATCAGGTGATCCGGAAATGGTCCACGAGCACGCAGCGCCGCCACCGGGAAAACGTCCGCGGACCGGTGAGTCCCTCGCCAGTGGGGGAGGCGATGGTAAAAGAACAGTAGCCCTCCCCGCCGAGCCCCAGGCCAGCCTGGGCACGCCCGTTCTTCACGAAGATGCTCGCGTTGCATTCCTTGGCCATGCGGCTGAGATTGTCCAAGTTCCGCGAATGCATGATGAACGTGTGCCGGTTCCCCCCCTCGGCCTCGACCGCAAGACGAATAGCGTAATCGGCGTCGGGGACACGGACTACGGGCAGTACGGGCATCATCTGCTCAGTCCAGACCAAGGGGTGGTCCTCCGGGACCTCGGCTACGGCGAGGCGGACCGTAGAGGGCACACGGATGCCGGCGCGAGCAAGTATTTCGTCTGCATTCTTGCCGATGAATTCTCGGTTTACCACTCCGGGACGGCGCGGGCCGCGGGTCTCCTTGAAGACGAGATTCTCTATCTGGACCGTTTGCGTCCGGTCCAGGACTACGGCGTCGTTTTTCTTCATAGCCTCCAGCAGGCGGCCGGCCACCGCATCCACCACGAGCACCTCTTTCTCGTCCACGCAGATGATGTTGTTGTCGGTGGAAGCGCCCAGCACTATATCGCGGGCCGCCTTTTCGATGTCGGCCGTTTCATCAACGACCACCGGCGGATTGCCGGGGCCGGCACAGATCGCCCTCTTGCCACTTTCCATGGCGGCCTTCACCACTCCGCCGCCGCCGGTGACGACCAAAAGGCGTACTCCGGGATGCTTCATGAGTTCCTGGGCGGTAGCGATAGTAGGTTCGGCCACCGTAGTGACCGCGTCGGGCGGACCGCCGGCAGCTGTAATGCAGCGATTGAGCAGCCGGATGGTCTCTACGCTGCAACGCTTGGCCGCGGGATGAGGATTGAAGACGACGGCGTTGCCGGCCGCCAGCATTCCTATCGAATTGCAGATTATGGTGGAAGTCGGATTGGTACAGGGGGTGATTGACCCGATCACACCAAAGGGGGCGGGTTCGACCAGTGTAAGACCGTGGTCTCCGGTGTAAGCGACCGGGCTGAGATCTTCGACTCCGGGCGTCCGTTCGGAGACCAGTTGATTTTTAACTATTTTGTCTTCGAACCGTCCCAGTCCGGTCTCCTCATGGGCTGACTTCGCCAGGGCGGCAGCGTTTTCCAGCATCGTCTCCCGGATGGCTCGAATAATTATCCTTCTTCGGTCCAGGGGCAGGGAAACCAACTTGGGCTGCGCCGCGGCAGCGGCCCTTATGGCCGCACCGACGTCGGTGAATACACCTTCTTGACCCGCCGCAGCGGCCACTGACCGTGCGGGCCGTGCGGCGATCTGTTCGGCAATACGGCGGGCGATCGCCTCGATCTCATCATCTGAAAGTCGGGCCATCAGTCCGTCCCCCCTGTTTCACGGATACCGCCGGGCGGCCGCGTCAACGCTCCTCTGTCTTCCGGTACTTTGTTTCACCGCGCACGTCCCAGGAGTCCACAATCGCCATGATGACGGCATCGCAGGGACGATTCTGGGTCAGCACAGTCTGTCGCGCCGAGCTGCCCGTGGCGACCAGGACGACTTCACCCGGGCCGGCGCCGACCGTATCTACCGCGACCACCTCGGCACCGGTCTCTTTCCCGTTCTCATCAATATACCGGACCAGCTGAAACTTGAGTCCCTCCACGCTCGGTTCTTTACGCGTTGCCACCACCATGCCGACTATTCGGCCGAGGTTCATCACTGCCTCACTTTCCCGGGGAAACCGTACCCCGGATTACCTCTTGGCGGCCTTCGCCTCCGGCGGCCTACCCAACGGAAGGACGGCATCCACGTTGGGATGGGGACGCGCTATCACGTGAACCCCGACAACCTCCCCCACGCGCCCGGCCGCAATCTGGCCGGCATCGCAGGCGGCCTTGACTGCGGCCACGTCCCCACGAACGATCACGGACGTATACCCGCCGCCGGTTTTCTCGTACGAGACGAGTTCGACTTTGGCAGCCTTGACCATTGCATCGGCGGCTTCGACCACCGCTGGAAATGACCGGGTCTCTATCATTCCTACTGCTTCGGCCATGGCGTTTTCTCCTTTCTTTCTTCCGGACCTACCCCTTCCTTTCAGTTTCTCATCCGGTATCCGGACTATTTCTGGACCTCTCGCCCGGTTATCGCGGCTATGGCCTCTTCGGCAGCCCGATAACCGACATCCATGTCACGTTCTTCTCCTCCGAGGTAAACCCTGCCAAAACTGCCAAAAGCGCGGACCTCCAGAATGTTGATTTCCGCCGCCTTTTCCGCCTCGTTGGCCGCCAACGCGGCATAGCCTGCCGGAGCAACTTCCATCACATAGAGCGTCTGCCCGGGAATGATCATGTTCCCGTGACGCATGCGGTTGATCAGTTGGGACTGATGGTCGGTGAGCCGCCGGATCATCTGGCTGGAGTACACGCGCGGCTTGAGCCGGTCCTCCTCTTTGAGATTCAGAGAATCGAGAATCGCTTGACCGGCCTGCCTCACGTCCGCCTGGGAATCCGAGTGGATCTCGAGGAGTCCGTAGAGGCGTTCCACGATCTGCATGCCCGGTGTTACTCGGGTAGCCTTGAGGGCCACGTCAGTCACCCGGTTGATTTCTATTCCCGGCGATATTTCCACGAACAGTGAAGCCTGGCCGGCAACCGGCAGGAATCCCTGAGCCACAGTGCCGAGAAACGCAGCGAACTGCGGCTGTAGACTGTCGAGAAAGACGTACGTCCGTAATTCCGCCACGGTCGATCTCCTTTCCTTCGGCGTCTTCGCCTTCCTGTGATCACTCACCGACAGGGAGCCGGTCGCGGACCGCGTGCGGCATCAGGCACCGGCCCTCTGTCGGGCGTCCTCAATAATCTTCACGCTGCTGCTGGAGCCGATACGGCTCGCGCCGGCGGCGACCATTCTGACGGCGTCATCGTAACCGCGGATACCCCCCGAAGCCTTGACACCGAGTTTCCCCCCCACGGTCTCCCGCATCAGGCGGACGTCTTCTTCGGTTGCCCCGCCCGGCCCGAATCCGGTCGACGTCTTCACAAAATGCGCCCCGGCTTTCATTGCCAGCTGGCAAGCGCGCACTTTCTCTTCCTCGCTCAGCAGGGAGGTCTCCAGGATGACTTTACACAGCGCCCGGCGATCCACACATGCCTCGACCACTCCGCGGATGTCGCGCAGTACGAGGGCATCGTCTCCGCTCTTGAGAGCCCCGATGTTGATGACCATATCGATTTCCGCAGCTCCGTCTCGGATGGCCTTGCGAGCCTCAAGCACCTTGATCTCCGGCGACTGGGCCCCGAGAGGGAACCCCACCACCGCGCACACCTTGACCGACGTCCCCTTCAGAAGCTCCGCGGCCTGGCGTACATAGGCGGGATTCACGCAGACCGAGTAGAATCCGTACTCCCGCGCCTCGCGGCAGAGACGGGCGACGTCCTCTCGGGATGCCTCCGGCTTGAGCAGCGTGTGATCAATCATAGCCGCCAGTTCCGCCGGGCTGACAGGAGCACCACGGCGGTCGGTAACGGAGCCGGACGAAAGTATCTCATGAACGCGGCGGGTGATCTGCTCAATATCTGCAGGGTCAAGATGCATACTGCGAGCCCCACCCGCGCCGGCGGCGGCGTTGCCGCTGGTCGGCGCCTCCAGCTCCATGATCATCCGAACGCGTCGCCGATGGCGTTCGACCGTGCAACTGCGCGAAAGAAAAAGGCCGACGATCTCCTTTGCCACTTCAAGCGTTGTCTGTCGTGCGCCGAGAGTCAAGACATTTGCGTCGTTGTGCTCCCGGGCATTGATCGCAAGATCCCGGTTGTAGACCGCGGCGGCGCGGATGCCGGGAATCTTGTTAGCGGCCATCGCCGAGCCGATACCCGCGCCGTCGATTACGATTCCGAATTCGGCCTCGCCGCTCGCAATCCGGCGTGCCACGTCAGCGGCGATAACCGGATAATCGGCGGGGGCTGCGCTGAACGTGCCGCAGTCGGTCACCAGATGCCCTTGGGAACGGAGGAACGGAATCAGCTGCTGCTTCAACTGGTAACCGCCGTGGTCGGACCCCACGGCGATTCGTTTCTGGACGTTCATGGAATCCACTCTATGGGAGATTCCGCAAGAGGTAAAGATTAACGTGCTTTCAGCCGCGGAACATCATAGTCAGCGATTCCACACATTACGCGTATGGGGTTCCGCCCCGCTGAGGATATATATCGGCAGGGAAACGACCGCGGTGGGCAGAAGCCACGGGGAACCAATCGCCGAGACAACGTCGTAGGGGTGAGCAACGTAGGAAACCGCCAATCCGTGAGAAGCGGCGGCGTGGCCGGCGGAGAACGGGTCGATATGAGTCTTGACAAAACTGACGCTGGAGCCGGGAGCAAAGGAGGCGCCGGAGTCCATCAGCGCCAGGGCCTGACCAAGTTGCATGCCGCCCTGGCTGTGCGCGATTATCTGAGCGAGTAGGCATTCCCGCGCCATCCTTGTGACTATCCCGG
>DTYT01000007.1 GCA_012961745.1 Kiritimatiellia bacterium
GTCTTCTCTGCTCCCCTACAGGCCCCTGCCAGCGGACGTCCCGCCCCGCATAAGCCCCGCCAGGTGGAGTATTGATTCCACTGCCACTGGGGTGTTGAGCTGTTACATGATTGGCCTATACTTGGGTCCCGTCGGACTTGCTCATCACCCGGCCGGCGGCGGAGGACGCGGCAATGGGGGAGAAAATGCGACTCCAGGTGAATATTGATCACGTGGCTACGCTCCGGGAAGTCCGGAAAACACCCTACCCGGATATCCTGGCGGCCGCCGAAGAGTGTCGTCTGGGTGGAGCCCGTGGGATAACCGTTCACCTCAGGGAAGACCGCCGCCATATTCAAGAGGCGGACGTCGTCGCCCTCAAGAAGTGGGGCCGGCTGCCTCTCAATCTGGAAATGGCTGACAGTCCTGAAATCGTAGAGATTGCACTTCAAGTTGCACCCGACGAAGTCTGCATCGTACCGGAACGCCGGCAGGAGCTGACGACCGAAGGAGGATTGGATGTCGACTCCCACAGGAAGAGTCTCACCCGGACTATATCTCGACTCCATCACCATTCCATCCGGGTGAGCCTGTTCGTAGACCCGGATGAGGTGCAGATCAGGACCGCGGCGGAGATCGGGGCCCGTTGCATTGAGTTGCATACCGGAAACTATTGCGACGCCGAGCGCCCGGAGATCGCTCAGTTGGAACTGGACAAGCTCAAGCGGGCCGCCCAACTCGCCCACGAGCGCGGCCTGCAGGTCAATGCCGGACACGGAATAAATTACGCCAATGTCCGCGGCATCCTGGAGATTCCCCATCTTCACACACTTAACATCGGCCACGGTATCATCTGCAGGGCGGTTTTCGTCGGGTTGCGCGAGGCAGTGCGCCAGATGTGCTGCCTGATCGAAGCCTGATATGGAGAGAATCATGCATCAACCATCGCGGATTGGTCGGCAGCCCATCGCTGGAGTCGGGGTCGACATGGTCGAAAATGACAGGATGCGCTCTGCTATTCAGCGCTGGGGCCCCACCCTTCTCAGCCGTCTTTTCACACCCGCAGAAATCAGCTATTGCGAAAAACAAGCCGCCCCCTGGCGTCATTATGCGGGCCGATTTGCCCTCAAGGAGGCGGTGGCGAAGGCATTCGGTACCGGAATCGGCGCCAACATCCGCTGGAAAGATATCGAAGTCTTCCGGAAGCCCGGCGGAGCGCCGGGCGTCCGGCTCCATGCCAATGCCCGCCTGCACGCCGGAAGGCACCGGGTGCGTGAAGTCCTCGTAAGCGTGGCTCACACACACCGCTACGCGTTGGCACAGGCCATTATACTTCGAGACGCGGGGCCCGAGGAATGAACCATGCTTTTCGCTGACCGGGAACAGATACGCGAACTGGATAGAATCACCATCACCGACCATGGGGTACCGGGCTGGGTCCTCATGGAACGCGCCGGACGCGGCGTTGCCCGTCAGGTTCTCCGCCTCCTCAACTACCTTGATGAGCCGCAACCCGTAGTTCTGTTCGCTGCCGGAAAGGGCAATAACGGCGGGGATGCGTTCTGCGCCGCCCGGCACCTGGCGGAAGCGGGCATAGGGACCATGGTGTGGCTTGCCGGAAAAGCGGCGGAAATCCGCGGAGATGCGCGTAAA
>DTYT01000008.1 GCA_012961745.1 Kiritimatiellia bacterium
CTCACGGTGGGCCTGAAGTGCTCGGGATGGTGCCGTTTCAAGGCCAGCAAGCCGATGGCCGCCAGTGGCAAGGCCAAGCCGAAGTGCCGCCAGAGAGCGCGGGGGGCGGCCGCCGCGCAAAGAAGAAATTCCCGTAACAGTTCATGTATCCTCAGCGATCCCAAGGAATGCAGAACCCATACCCCTTGCTGGTACCTTTGGATATTGTGGTCATAGTACGCTACTCCTGCGGCGTGTAGGTATATCCGGTAGGTCACGTAGGCCAAGGGTAGTGCCGCGATGAACGAGGCGGTCAGCCGAACGTTCCCCAGCAGCAGCAGTACCGCCACAACTGCGAGGACCACCGCCACGTTCGGTTTGTACAAGTAGAGTATGCCGAAAAGCAGGCCCCAGCCGGCGCATTCCGTGCGGCCCGGTCGCCTGGGCGACTGCTTCCGGAGGGAGTACCATCTGACTGCTGCGAAACCTAGCAGCGCCACCGGAACATGGATGTACATATGGGTCATGCACACCGCCACGTACGCATGAACAAAGCCCATGCTCATGAGGAACAGCGTGCCGATCAGGGCCGCGAAAGGATTCAGCCAGCGGGCGGCTGCGGTGTACTGGAGCGCGGCGGCCGCAAGCAGGTAGAGCAGGTTGGTCAGCAGGAGAATCCACCCCGCGACACGGTAGGAGAGATCGAAATCGTCATCCAATGCCTTCCAGAACCGGGCCAGCCCGCGGAGCAGGAGGTGTCCCGTCAATCCGTAGAGGGGGCGTTCGCACCTCTGCCGGACGCGCCCGGCGAGGGATTGTGGAAAGGGATAGGCCGCAATATCCAATTCTAGCCGTGCGTCCTGATGCCACTGGATGGCGATCCAACTTTTGGGGACCAGCTCCCGGGTCCCGGGCTGTAGATGCGCATGTCGGGCGTACTGCGGCAGAAGGACACCGTGCGCCATCACCAGACCACTTGCGATCGTGATGAGAACCCAGTGAATCGGTGGGAGGCGCTGCCGGCCTGTGCCCATCATGTGCTCATCCTGTTCCGTCGCTGCTATCTGTCGGGGTGGTTCTCCCCAGGATTCTTTATCCGGAGCACCACTGCTCCGCGGTACTGGAAGAAGCGTGCCAGCCAGTTGGGCGGCTCCAGGCACTCGTCTCCCTGACGGTGGAACCACAAGACGGTTTCCCATTGATCCAGTGACGCGACCGCGTCCGAGTCGGGCATCCAGTACTGCTCGTAGTTGGGCCTCAAGCGGGTATAGCGGTAAGGGAGGTTCCTTCCCCCCAGCAGATGCCGCCCCAGGAGAATAAAACGCAACCGGAGTAGTGCCAGGGCGCGGCATGGTGCGGTGCGATGCAGGTGCGCATAGACTTTGACCAGTTTTCCCCGCCAGTTGAAGTCGGAGAAAGGACGCACCGGATATCCCCCGGCGGCGTAGGAGGGACAATGCCATGCCGGCCGGAAGATCAGGATGCCGTCGGGTTTCAGAACCCGTCGGATCTCGCGGAGCACCCGCTCCGGTTCGGGGACATGCTCTACGGTGGCGTGGGTCCACACCGCCTCGAAACTCGAATCGGCAAAGGGAAGTTCGCGCGCATCGCATGCGAAGAAAGGCTTTTTCAGGTAACGGCCCGCTTGTTCCGAACAGTCCACTCCGGTGTAGTCCGCGACCAATTGCTGGAAGCACCCGCGCCCGCTCCCGATTTCGAGGCATTTCTTATCGCGCAGCCCGTACTTGTCCAGGATGCGGCAGAGCTCGAAATAGAAGGGATGGTCTTGCGGATTGGTCACCGCCGCGTAAGTCGAGTCCGAATACTGGCGGTCATAGAATGTCCGGGCGTCGCTGTTCACGGATGTGGTTCTCTCCTTTCCCTGAGGACCAGCCACCCCATACCGGCGTTGACCAGGATCGCATCGGTCAATAGTCCGGCGACGTAACCGGCGGAGAACGAACAAAGCCCCCAACCGGCCCGGAAGAACCCTAGACTGCAAGCCAGTTGGACTGCCAGTCCCCCGGCGAAGATCAAGATCAGCCAGCGCTGTTTCCCGGCCGCGATGAAGAATACGTAAGGAATGACTGCCGCCCACGGTATCAGGCCGGCGAGAAGGATTCGGGTGGCTGGAATTCCGGGCGTGTAGCGGGGCAACAGCCAGCGCACTAGCGGGCCGGTGACCGCCCAACCGGCGAGAGCGGCCCCCACGGCGGCCGCCAGGATGTATGCCACCGGAACCAGCAGGAACCGGGCGACTTCGGACAACCGCCGGGTCCGCCCGTAGATTTCCCCCAGGCTGGGCAGGATGGCGCGGGCGGTACATTGATCCGCCAGACGCAGGAATGAAAGAAAGAGTAACCCCGGCCAGAAGTACCCCAGATAGAGGTCATCCATCATCGTTCCCACCAAGGTCTGCGTCACCACCGATGCCGACGCCATTATGAAGTTGGCGGTCAGGATTGGGAAGCCGTTCCGGATCAGCAGCCGCAGCTCGCTCGAATCCATGCGGCAGGGTTTGATCTGCTGCGGGGTCATCCGCCACACCAGCATGAGGGGAAGCACGCTGGCCAGTATCAATCGCGCCCGCAACCCCGCCACCCCGAGAAGTACTAGAGGAAGAAACAGCCACCAGAGAGCCGATTCGATGAGGAAAAGACGTTGGAGCTGCCGGAACTTCTTTTCCGCAGTGAGGTAGGTCATGCCCAGCAGGCAAAGCAGCACCAGCGCGGAGAAGAAGGCCCCCCAGTAGAGTTTCCATGCCGTTTCCGGGCTGCTGCAGAAGCATGCCGCCAGCACCGCCGCTCCACCGGCCAAGCATATCAAGCTGGAAACCGTGACCGATTTCAGGGCATGAGACCACAGCCGCTCCCCGGTCGCCGCCTCTCCCTTGCCGCGGTACAACGGAACCAGACGTTCCGCCCCGTAGGTCACCCCCAGCGTCAGCCAAGGCGCATAGAAGGTCACAATGCCCAGCCAGGCCACCAGGCCCATCTGCTCCGGCGCTACCAGCCGGGCGGCCACCAGGGAGGCAGTCAACCGCATGAAAATCGAAATGGCACGCGAGCCGAGCAAGCCGGAGAGACTCCCGAGGAGATCCCGCAGGGCGGAAGGCTGCCTGAGTGGAACCGTCGGACCCGACATTTCAAATCCCCGTACCCGGCTTCGCAGCGGGCCTGGAGGAGCCCCAGCGATGATCATCATCACCCATACGGCCGCCCCCGGACCGCCGGCGTCGCCCGAAGCTGCGTGAAACCTCTATACGCATGACCGCCACTCCCAATCCCCAGCATTCGTGGCGTGCCGGTCCGATGGCCGCCTTGCGACCCGCCGCGGCGCCGGCCAGCCAGCCCAGGCACCCGCCAATGTACAGCGGACTCAACAGCAGCAAGAGCGCCAGGCCCCCGGGATAGTCGCGCAGCAGCCGGCCCGCCGTGAGCAGACCCCGGTACAGGGCCATGCACGGCAGGTATGCCCCCGATCGTAAATAGTAGTTGCCCCCCGCCATGCTCGGCATCCGTTCCCGGCTGAGGGCGAAACTGCGTCCCAAACGAAACTGATGCCGCAGGTAGTCACGGTATCGCGTCCGGTTGATATGCGCCACTGTTACCGACGGTTCGATGAGCAGCGTGTGCCCTTGCTGGAACAGGCGCCGGCTGAACACGGCGTCTTCCCCCGGCCAGAAATCTTCCGGGAATCCGCCGCTGGCCAGGAAAGTATCCCGCCGGATGGCGAGGCAATAGGCGGGCAGGCAGGCCACCCGCCGCTGGCGGCAGCGCCCGATGTAGCCGCTGAACTCGCTGAGAAAGGAGACCCATCCGACGATATGCGCCGGGTTTGCGTTGCGGAGGGAGCCCGCGAATGCGCGGCGGCCGGGGTGACGGTGAAACGCCGCCATGACGGCTTTGGTCCATCCGGGCGGCACTACGCAATCGGTATCCAGGAACACCAGGAAGGTGGCCGAGGCCGCCTCTGCGCCGATGTTGCGCGCCTTCCCGGCGAACACGCGCTCGGGGAGGTGGATGAACCTCACCCGGGGATGGCGGCGCCGGTACGACTCCCGGGGAAAATCGGGAGAGCTGTCCACCACGATGACCTCGCGGGGCGGGGGACACTGCGCAGCCAGGCCGTCCAGGCAGCGGGGCAGGTTATCCCCGCTTTTGTAGGACGGGATGATTACCGCGAGATCCACCGGCTGCTGGTCGCCATGTCGCGCCTCATCCATGGCTCGTGCCCCCGCGCTTGCGACTGTGCGCCTGGATGACGGCGGCCAAAGTATCGTGGTAGGCTCGGGCCAGACGCTCCCAGTTGAATTTTTCACGGGCGCGTTTCCGCGCCGCCTCGCCGAACCGCTTCCTCTTCTCTGCGTCGGCCAGAAGCCGGCAGACCGCCTCACTGAACCCTCGGATGTCCTGCGGATCCACCAGCCACCCGGTCACTCCATGCTCCACCGCATCAGGGACTCCGCCCACCCGGGTGGAAACGCTGGGTACACCGCAAAGCGCGGCCTCCAGGAAAACTATACCGAAACCTTCCATGTCCCCCGGGATCGATCTGACCGGCAGAGCGAAAAGCTCGCTGCGCATCATCAGGAAGCGCAGCAGGGCCCCCGGGACATGTCCCAGCAGCCGGACATGATATTGCAGGTCCAGTTCCTCCACCGCCGCCCGGATTTCGTCGCTGATCCGCTCGCGGTGGATCAGGGAGGCGGCCGGGTCCGTACCCACGATCAACAGGAGGACTTCCGGATAGCGCCGGACCACTTCGGGCATGACCTCGCGGACCAACTCCAGGAACCCTTTCCTCCGCACCAGGCGTCCAGCGGACAGGATTACGCGGCGGCCCTGCAGCTCCTGCTCCCATTTCTGGAACCCGCCCCCGCGCGGCGCCGCTTCCCACCGCGCTGGTTCGATGCCGGGAGGAATGACCGCGATGCGCTGCGGCGGTACGCCTCTCTGCCGCAGCAGCGAGGCGGTAGCCCGGCTGATAGCCACTATCCGGTCGGCACGTCGCAGCCACCAGCGCAGGCCGGCCTGGAGCAGTTTCCCGCCCTGGAGGAGGTCACTGCCGTACACGATCAGGCACAGGGGAATGCGGAACGGGCGTGCCAGAACCAAGCCCACCGGGAGTGTCAGCAGACTGCCGCACAGAATGACGTCCGGGGGATGCCGGGCGCAGATTCCCAGGCCGCGCGCCAAGGCGTGGAGCAGAAAGCCTGGAACCCCGCGCCGCGGAGCGCGCAACACCGGCGGGTATTCTTCACTGCGGCGGGAATCGTTTTCCGCACGCGAAGTGATCACGGTGATCCGGTCTCCGAGCCCACGCAATCCCCGGTGAAGCCCGAAGATGACTTTCTCGATCCCCCCGGTCCGGGGGGGATAATTCCAGCTGAGCAGCAGAATGTTCATTGGACGAATGTTTTCGGGCCCCGGGCCGCTCGGCAGCGCACGCGCAGTGCCGGCGCGATATGGTCGCGGTCCGAGGGACCGACTGCAACGGTTTTTTTCACCGGCCGAGGGGGCGCCCCCCGGCGGGAATGGGGTTGCCTTCGGGGGGCGCCGCGGCTAGAGTGATCCCATGATCGGGGGGGTTGCGGCGCATGGGACGGTGGGGATGCCATGAAGGGCATAGTTCTGGCCGGAGGACTGGGTAAGCGGCTCAAGCCGCTGACCAAGATCACCAACAAGCACCTGCTTCCCGTCTACAACAGGCCCATGATCTATTACCCGATCCAGATGCTGGTGGAGGCGGGAATCGAGGACATCATGATCGTCACCGGCGGAAATCACGCCGGCGAATTCCTGCGCCTGCTCGGGAACGGGCATGAATTCGGCTTGAAGCGTCTGCACTATACCTACCAGGAAGGCGAGGGGGGCATAGCCCAGGCGCTGGGACTCACCGAGGAGTTCGCCGACGGCGAGCGCATAGTAGTGGTGCTCGGCGACAACATTCTGGGACGCGGCATCCGGGGCGGGGTGGAGCGCTTCCGCCGGCAGGAAACCGGGGCGCGGATCTTCCTCAAGGAAGTTGAGCACCCGTGGGAATACGGCATCGCCGAAATCGAGGAGGGCCGCATACGCCGCATCCGCGAGAAGCCCCCGGACAGCCCCAGTCGCCTGGCGGTTATCGGTGTATACATGTACCCGCCGGATGTCTACGAAATCGTCCACGGCCTGAAACCTTCCGACCGCGGAGAGTTGGAGATCACCGACGTCAACAACGTTTATCTGGAGCGCGGCGAACTGGAATACGAAATCGTTACCGGCTGGTGGCTGGACGCCGGGGAGAACCACGAGGCTCTGCTCCGGGCGAATCTCACCATCGCCCGCCGGGAAGGAGTCACCTTGCAAAGCCGATGAAGATCGCGATTCTGGGCGCCAGAGGGATGCTGGGCAGGGACCTGGGGGATATCTGCCGCGCCGCCGGCCATGAGACGGTGGAGTACGACCTCCCCGGGCTGGACCTGACCGACCCGCCGTGGGTTTTCCGGACCATCCCGAAGTGTGACTGGGTAGTGAACTGCGCAGCGTACACCGATGTGGACGGCGCCCAGTCCCATCGCGGAGAGGCCTTTGCGGTGAATTGTGATGGTGCTCGGAATGTGGCCCGGGCCTGCGCGCGGAAGCGGATTCGGCTGCTCCACATCAGCACCGATTACGTGTTCAACGGCTATCGCAGTACCCCTTATTCCGAGAACGACGAGCCGGATCCCATAAACATCTACGGGGCCAGCAAGCTGGCCGGTGAGAAAGCCGTCAAGGGGGAAGGCGGGCGGTACGCGATCGTGCGCACCCAGGCGCTCTTCGGCCGTCACGGGCACAATTTCGTCAAGGCCGTCATCCGCCTGCTGCAGCAGAAGGACTCGGTGGGGGTCGTAGTGGACCAGGTGACATGCCCGACCTATACGCGGCACTTGGCGGAGGCGATCGAAGGGCTCCTGCAGTTGGATGTGACCGGCGTGGTCCACGTTTCCGCGGAAGGGGAGTGCTCGTGGTACCGGTTCGCCCGCGAGATCGCCTCCTGCGTGCGGCCCGCGGTGGAGATCAAACCCATCACTTCGGTGGATCTGGGACGCCCGGCGCCGCGTCCCCCCTACGCGGTCCTGGACAAGAAGCGCTTTACTCTGCTGACCGGCAGAAAGATGCCCCACTGGCAGCAGGGCCTGCACGAGTACCTCCGGGAGGAGGGCCTGCTGCCGGGTGAGCGGGCTGCAGGGGACGAAAACCGATGAGAATACTGGTGACCGGGGGAGCGGGTTTCATCGGCTCGAATTTCATCCGCTACATGCTGAGCACCTACCCGGAAGTCCAGGTCGTCAACCTGGATCTGCTCACCTACGCGGGAAACCTGGAGAATCTGGCCGACGTGCAGGCGGATTCGCGCTATCGGTTCCTGCGCGGTGACATCGCCTCCGAAAGGGACGTGGACCGCGCATTCTCGTTGGGACCCTACGATGCAGTGGTCAACTTTGCCGCCGAGAGCCACGTGGACCGCAGCCTTCACCTGGGTGTTGACCGCTTCATCCACACCAATATCGCCGGGACGCAGATACTGCTGGACGCGTTGAGGAGGCGGGGGGGCGGAAGGCTGCTACAGGTTTCCACCGACGAGGTGTACGGCTCCCTGGGAGAACGCGGCCGCTTCAGCGAGGATATGCCCCTGGCGCCCAACAATCCCTACGCGGCCACCAAGGCCGCCGCCGACCTCCTGGTCCGCGCGGCCGTGCATTCCCACGGTCTGGATGCGGTGATCACCCGCTGTTCCAACAACTTCGGGCCCTACCAGTTCCCCGAGAAGCTGATCCCGTTGATGATCGCCAACGCCTTGGAGGACCGGCCGCTGCCGGTCTACGGCGACGGCCGCCACGTCCGGGATTGGATCTATGTGGAAGACCATTGCCGTGCGCTGGATCTGGTGCTGCGCCGCGGCCGCCGCGGTGCGGTCTACAACATTGGCGCGGGGAACGAGATCCCCAATATCGAGCTGGTGCGCCGAATCCTCAGGCTGGTCGGCAAGCCCGAAAGTCTCATCCGTTTCGTCAAGGACCGCCCGGGACACGACCGACGCTATGCAATGGACGCTGGCCGGTTGCGCCGTGAACTGCAGTGGACACCGAGCTATCAATTCGATGATGCGTTACGGCTGACTATCGACTGGTATGGCACCCACCGCGAGTGGCTCGATCACGTGCGCAGCGGCGAGTACCGCCGCTATTTCGAGAAAGTGTACGGAGGCCGCTAGGCGCGCATCCGCCCGGCGGCCACCCGGCCCCAGGCCCGCCGAATCAGGAATAGGCTCACTAACCCACAGAAGGCCCAGTACATTTCCTGAAGCTCCTCGTTCTGACCGGCGATCACCTTGAGGAAGCGGCCCGGGACGAATGCCGGCTGCATCTCCTCGATCCCGTCGGCGACCAGGTCGATCAGTTCCGGGACCAGGAAGCAGAGCGCCATCCGCGGCGGAGGGAGATAGCGCCGCAGCGGCGAACTCTCCTCGCGGTTCCACTTGTACAACGCCAGCGGCAATAGGATGCCGAACAACTTCATGAAGATGGAGAAGACATCCTTGGGGTGGACATGTTGCAGTTTGAGGTTATGCAGGTTGAATTCCCCCTGCTCGTTGACTTCCCTGACCATCGGGGGCGTCTCGAAGCCCAGGATGCGCTGGCCCCAGCTTATCTCCTCCCCGGCGCACACCAGGAAGAACAAGGCCAGGAACGCCAGATACGCGCGGGCGGGCGGCGGCATCCGGCGAAAATGCCCCAGGACGGCGGCACCGCTGACCGCCGCCAGCAGGAATGCGGCAAAGGTGAGCCATTCCACCAGACGATCCTCCCCCTGCAGGCAGCGGGCATGGAAACTGGGCCATACCGCCAGCACGACCCAGTAAGCCGCCAGCGACAGCACGAATGCCGCCAGGGTCAGCCACACGATTTTCTGGGAGTCGGCCTGCCACACCTTGCCTGCCGCCAAAACAGCTTTCTTGACAACACTCAAGCCCCCGGTCTCTATCTCACCCGGAGGACAAAAGTCAAAGCAAAACAGCCTCATGAGTGTCGCAGACACAATAGAGATCTCCTTCGACGGGAAGGTGGTTCTCTCGGCGGAACTCTACGACTGTCCCGCAGCCGATGCCTTCCGCCGCCGGCTCCCCCTGCGGTTCATGATGCACCGCTGGGGAGAAGAATACTACGGGGATTGCGGCGTGGATTGCCAAACCTCGCCGGACGCCCGCGAGGAAATGGAGGTGGGGGAACTGGCCCTGTGGCCGGCCGGCCGGGCCTTCTGCGTGTTCTTCGGCCCCACCCCGGCCAGCAGCGGAGACCAGCCCCGCGCGTATGAGCCGGTCAATCCCATCGGTAAGCTCCGGGACGACCCGGCTCCCCTGCGGGACCTGGACAGTACCGTGGTCGTAGAAGTCAAGAAGGCCGACTGAACATCCCGGACGGCGCCCCGCCCATGGGTGACCGCCGCCGGAAAGGGGCCCGCGGACCGGTGCCGCATCCGGGCCGGACCCGCGACCCGCGGTAGCGGCCTTCCAAGCCTTGGAGATTCCGCGGTGAAAAGTTTCAAGCCTTGGAGATTCCGC
>DTYT01000009.1 GCA_012961745.1 Kiritimatiellia bacterium
CGGGGACCGCCGATTATCGCCGGGCGAGCAGGAGCCTTCCGAGGCTTGGAACTTTCGGGGACAAAACTTCCAAGGCTTGGAAATGTTCATCTCGAGGGGCTTCGGGCGGCGGGTTCGAGTTGCGGAGCGGGCGGATGCGTGGCGCGTCGCCGCCAAGCCGGGCCCCACCGCGGTGCCGCGGGAAAGAGGGCCGCGCCGGTTGCGCTGCCAGGGCGAGCCCTCTTCCCTTGCACGTTCCCGCGACGATGCCGCATTCCGCCCCCGGCCCAACGGAAGATTGCGGATCAAGACCGGCGCCCGCCGGGAGATTCGGTGATCAGGCGGCTCACCACCGCCAGGGGGACGAACTCGAACACCCCCTCCGACTCCCCGCTCAGGACCTCCGGCGGCCGCCGCGCGGTGTATTTCCATGTCGAGGCCAACACGTAGACCGGTTTACCCGCCTTGCAGGCCAGGGCGGCGAGATCCCGGCTTCCGACCTTGTTGATGATTCCGCGCCCCGGAAACACGGCGTCGGCCCCCATGACCACCGCCTGGGCGGCTTCCACCGCCTGCGACAGGCGGCCATCGGGGACGACCTCCGCCCGCATCCCGGGACGGCGGTTGAACCACCGCGCGGTACGGATTCCTTCACCGCCGGGTTGCGATTCCAGCACCAGGACCCGCACGATCCGGCTGGCGGACACCGCATGCCTCACGGTGGAACTCCAGGAGATGGTCGCTACCGAAGAAAGGGATCGCAGTTCCGCCTCGCGGGCGAAGCGGCGTCCTACCCGCTGCTCGCTTTCCCGCCACGTGCGTCGCAACTTCTCCACCGCCTTTGCGGCGGGAAGCCCCCGCCCGAGGGTTTCCTCGAGCCGGTCGGCGAGCACCGCGAAGGCCGGCATGAGGGGACGTCCCTCCCGCAGGATGCGCAATGCCACCGCCCGCCGCCGCGGGGAGAGTAGTTCCGGCTGACGCGCAAGCAGATCGAACACGCGACCGAGCAGCTCGGCGGCCCCGGCCTGCCGGTCCCCAACAATCTGCTTGAGCTGTTGCATGTCGTTTCCTATTGTAGCGCAGGGTGTCGCCGGGGGGCGAGGACCTGTGAACCCCGTGCGGGGCCTGCCGATCGAGGAGTGAGCCGTGGTCCGCACTATCGCACCTGAAGCGGAGGAGCTACTCGACAAGGAGATACCCGTACTGGACCGCGGGTTCGTGCGCCTGGTGGATTACATGGGCGGCGACGAGCGCATCGTCCAGGCTGCGCGGGTGTCTTACGGCGAGGGCACCACCGCGGTTCGGCGCGACGCCGCGCTGATAGACTATCTCATGGCTCACCGTCACACTTCTCCATTCGAGCACGTGGTACTCGAATTCCACTGCAAGATGCCCATCTTCGTGGCGCGGCAATGGGTACGCCATCGTACTGCGCGCATCAACGAAATCTCCGGCCGCTACAGCATACTGGAGGAGGAATTCTACCTGCCGCCCGAAGACCAGGTGCGCTACCAGAGTGCAACCAACCGCCAGGGTAGATCGGATGAAGAGGTCCCCGCGGAACTGCGTGCCCGGGTGCTGGAAATCCTCAAGCGGGACCAGGGCGCCGCCTACGCGTCGTACCGGGAACTACTCGACGAGGGCGTGGCCCGGGAACTGGCGCGCATCAATCTGCCGCTGTCGCTCTACACCCAGTGGTACTGGCAGATCGATCTGCACAACCTGTTCCACTTCCTTGAACTGAGGCTGGACCCCCATGCCCAGTGGGAGATACGCCAGTACGCCAAGGCCCTGGCGATGTGCGCGCGGGCGGTGGCCCCGATGGCCTTCGCCGCCTTCCAGAAGCACGTGCTCCACGGCGCTACATTTTCCGCAGAGGAAATGGAGGCCCTTCGCCGGATGCTGGCGGGCGAGCCCAACCCCTTGCACGGTGAAGCGCGGCGCGAGCTGGAACGCAAGCTGGCCCCACCCCGGCCGCCCGCCCGGGA
>DTYT01000010.1 GCA_012961745.1 Kiritimatiellia bacterium
ATCGTGTAAGGGCTCGTCGCGGACCAGTTCGTGCGTGCGCACGCGTTTCAACCGATACTCCTCCGCGTGGACCGTTACCGCCACCCCGATCTGCGCGCGTCCTTCCTGCTCCAGCCGGTAAAGATAGTACTTGCGAACATCGTCTCTCAGCAGAACCCGCTCCTTCAACAACCGCTGAAACGCGCGCGCTGCGCAGTGATGCGGCGACGCGTCTGGCCGGCAATCCGGGTCAGCATCGGGACGCAGAACACGCATGAAGCTGCGCGGCTCCCGCTCTATGATTCTGCGAGCCTCTTGCCGGTTCACCACGTCATACGGCGCACAGGAGACCGCCGCAGCCAGGTCCGGAAGGGGTCTTACGGCTGGAAACGCACGAACCCGCATAAATCTTGCATCCGTTCCATTTCCGTAGCTTCAGCATGCCGGAATGGTTCCGCCGAGGGATAAGCCTTCCGGATGGTTCTAGCCAGCAGGACAGTCTTTGACAAGTCATATCGTCCTCTGGGAAACTACGCCCGGACCAGAGAAGAGTATGATTTGTCGAAGGAGGCTGCCCGTGAGGTCGGAGCAAAGAGTGCTGTCCACGTCGCTGCTGCAGCTTGTCGCTGCCCTGGCTGTAGTCTGGACAGCGGGATGCCTCTCGATACCCGGATTCGGAAAGGGCCGACGACCCGCCGGGGCAATCCCTGAACCTCCACCGAAAGCATCGTGGGAAGCGACCGCATCTTCCTGCGAGTCTGAACAGTATGTCGCCCGGCACGCGATAGACGGTGATCCCGCCACGCGATGGAGCAGTGCCTGGTCGGACCCCCAGTGGCTCCAGATAGACATGGGTTCACTTGTCGAGCTCTGTGGGGTCGTTATCCGCTGGGAGGCAGCTCATGCCCTGCGGTACCGCATTGAAACCTCCCCCGACGGGAAAACCTGGCAGACCGCCAGAACGATCCCCCTCAGCGACGGTCATACCGACTATGTCTTTTTCCGACCACGGGCGGCGCGCTATGTCCGCCTTCTGGGACTGGAGAGAGCCACCGGATGGGGGTATTCGGTTTGGGAGATGGATCTCATCGGTTCCGCCCGAAGCCCCGCTATCATGGTATCCGGTAAAGAGGTTTCCGCCGCGGGGGCCGTGTTCGACGGCGCAGCGACGTCGCTGTGGACGACACCGTCCCTGCCCACCGAGTTCACGGTGGATCTACGACAACCCCTGCCCCTGGGCGGAGTCCGCTTTGAATGGGGAGACCGCTTTCCCGCCCGGGGCACCGTCTACACATCTCCTGACGCACGTGACTGGAATCGAGCCGGTGGCTTCGACGGCGGACGAGGTAAGTTCGACGTGGTGATTTTCCCGGCGCGCACCTGCCGCTATTTCAAAGTTTCTCTGGCCGAACCCGTGGATGCCCGAGTGCAGATCAGGGAAATCATACTTCGCGGACCGGACGAAGATATGTCCCCCCTGGCGCTCTATGCCGTGGCCGCCGAAAGGTCGCCTGATCTGTATCCCCGCTACCTCATCCGGCGGCAGACCTTCTGGACCGCGGTGGGTCCGCTTCAGGCCGCGCAGGAGAGTCTCCTCGATGAGTTCGGCGCCGTGGAGCCCCATGCCGGCAGCCCGGCGATTTTTCCCTATCTGATTCAGGGGAAACGGGTCTTCTCCCTAGAGAAGTTCGGCTCACTGCGTTACGAACTGGCGGCTGGATATTGCCCTATTCCGTGTCTGGAGGCAGTGGGTTCCAATCTCAGCGTACGCATCTGCGCGGTCCCCTGGACCACCGAAAGGGGGACCGCCAGCGTGGTCAGGTACGAGATCGTCAATCGCAGCGCACAACTGGAGACCGGCAGACTCGTCCTGGTGGCACGGCCCCTGGCAATCAATCCGCCGTGGCAATACGGAGGCTGGACCCCGATCAGATCTCTGGTCCTGCGCCGTACTGATCAGTGCGGCAGGCTTGAAGTAAACGAAAAACCGTATTTGCTGGTAACGCCCGCGTGGAATGCGTCACGCGTAGCGCGCTTTCACAACGGCGACGTCGGGGAGGATCTCGCCGCGGTGACCGGACTGGCACCGCTACAAAGCGAGAAGGACGCCGAGGGACAACTTTCGGCCGCGCTGGCATTCGATTTCCGACTGGGTCCCCTGGAGAGCTGTAGTATCGTGGGCATCTTCCCGTTGGCCGGGCAGCCGGTGGAACTCCGGGAATGGCTGGCGGAGACGGAATCACTGGGGGCTCCTCCAGACGCATTCCGCGAGCTCGTCCACCGTCAAACCGAAAGATGGCGGTCAACCCTCGAAAGCTTTACCATGAGTCTGCCTCTGCCGGGGTTGCTTGATACAGTCCGGGCTCAGGGGGCGTATATGCTGGTGAATCAAGACGGTCCCGCCCTGCAGCCCGGGCCGCGCAACTACAACCGCTCGTGGATGCGGGACGGCTCACTCATGGCGACCGCCCTGCTCCGTCTCGACCAGACCGACCCGGTGCGCAGTTTCATCGAGTGGTATTCGTCGCGGGTGCAGTCGGATGGATGGGTGCCTCCCATCCTCAACAGTGACGGCAGCATTAACCAAGGCTTCGGCTGGGACCGGGAGTACGACAGCCAGGGAGAATACGTGTACCTGGTCATGGAATACTACCGCTTCACGGGCGACCGGCAGACGCTGGAAGCCTGCTATCCGACAATGCGCCGGGCCATGGAGTACCTGGAGAGGCTCCTCAGCCGGACCCGCTCTCCTGATTACATGCGCGGGAGTCGCTCCCCGG
>DTYT01000011.1 GCA_012961745.1 Kiritimatiellia bacterium
CTGGCGGTTCCCCCAAGTGAGCCGACCGGCGCCACGACCGCGATCGCGACACTCAACAGCCTGGCCGCTTGTCCTGGAGCGCCTTTCATGACCGCTGGCCGGCATCCCGCGCCGGTTCACCCGCACATAATACCAACCGGGCTGCGGGCTGTCACGGGGAACCGCTCCGGGGTTCCCCAGTGGTGGTCGTGGAGGCGCCCCGGGGGCGGACTTTACCTCGGGCACCGAATGCGGCATCCTACCGATGATCAGGATAGGGCGATGAAAGAGTCCCAGGAAACACGTCGTATCCTGCGGCGGATGCGGGAAATCCTCGCCGAGGGGCGGCGTGCAGTGATTGCGGTGACCTCGGCGGTGGAGGGATCCGCCTATCGGGGACCGGGCGCCATGGTCCTGATCGAAGACGACGGAACCATGTCGGGAAATGTCACCGGGGGATGCCTGGAACAGGATCTCAAGCAACGGGCGCTGGCGCTCATGCCCCAAGGGGAATGCGGCAGTGTGACTTACGACACCGGAGGGGACGAAAACCGGATATGGGGCCTGGGGATCGGCTGCGAAGGCGTGATACATCTGTTCCTGCGCCCGTTTCCCTTGGCGGGTGATGCCGAGGTAGTCGCTCGGTGCCTGCAATGGGTGGAAACCGGCGAGGAGTTCGTCTGGGTCTTCGTGAAAGACGAGGGGCCTTTGCAGGGGGCGTGGCTGGCGGTGCGGCCGGGATGCGAAGCAGGAACACCTGGCGAAGGGCTGGGCCGCATCCAGAGGTGTATCGCCCGGGATTTCAATCGCTTCCATTCAGGTGAGGCCCGCGTGCAGGGCGTGGCGGTCGTGGTGGTCCGGGTGCCGGCTCCTTGGAGACTGATCGTTTTCGGTGCCGGGGACGACGCCGTCCCGCTGGTCCGCTATGCCGGTGAGGCCGGCTTCCGGGTAGTGGTGGTAGACCACCGTCCCGCCTACCTGACTGCGGAACGTTTCCCGGACGCAGAGAAGCTGGTACTGGCCCGCTATGACGGCCGGCTGCCCCTGGCGATTGATTCCCGGACGCTGGCGGTGGTCAAGACCCGGCTGCTGGAGCATGATCGCGGCTGGGTGCACCGACTGGTGCGGCAGGCGCCGCGGTATATCGGCCTGCTGGGACCGGCGCACCGACGCGAACGGGTATGCCAAGGACTGGCGGAAAAGGACCGTGGCCGCATCTTCGGGCCGGTGGGCCTGGACATTGGGGCGGTCGGCCCCGAACAGATCGCCATCAGCATCGTGGCCGAACTGCTGGCAGTGCTTTCGGGCTCGCCGGGCGGACATGCGCGTGATAAGAAGGGACGCTTGCATTCCCGGGGACCGGCCGTTCAGAGGACGGAGACAGCCGATGAGCGCAAGGATACTTGACGGCAAGGCACTGGCCGCAGACATGCGGCGCGAGATAGCACGGGCCGCCGCGGAGCTCGGCGAACGCGGAATCACGCCGGGGCTGGGGGTCCTGCTCGTCGGTGACGACCCTGCGTCCCGCTCCTACGTAACCGCCAAGGAGAAAGCCTGCGCCGAGGTGGGGATACACTCCGAGGAAGTATGCCTGCCGGCGGACGCGTCGCGGGAAGCGATACTGGAGATAGTCCGGGGCTTCAATCGTTCCGACTCCGTGCACGGAATCTTGGTCCAGCTCCCCCTGCCGGAGCCATCCATGGAGACGCCGGTGCTCTCGGCCATAGACCCGGGCAAAGATGTGGACGGATTTCACCCCGTGAACGTCGGCCGGCTGCTGCTGGGACTTCCCGGATTCATTCCATGTACTGCCCACGGGATCGTCAAGCTGCTCCAGAAATCCGGCATCCCCATCGAAGGACGGCATGTGGTGATCGTCGGAAGGAGCAATATTGTCGGACGGCCGCTGGCCAATATCCTCTCGTCCAAGGGGCCGCTCGGCAACGCCACCGTAACCATCTGTCACACGCGCACGCGGGACATGGCCCGGTTCACCCGGCAGGCGGAAATTCTGGTCGTCGCCGCCGGCCGGCCGCGCCTGATCACCGCCGATATGGTCCGCGAAGGAGTGGTGGTGGTAGACGTGGGAGTCAACCGCGTCGAAGACGCTTCGTCCCCGCGCGGATACCGCCTGGTGGGCGACGTCGACTTCGAGGAGGTCCGCCGGAAAGCGGCGGCCATTTCACCGGTGCCCGGCGGCGTCGGCCCCATGACCATCACCATGCTGCTCTACAACACGGTGCTGGCGGCGGCCGAGCTGAATGGTCTGAGGAACCCATTCGCAGGCTAGCGCAGCCCGGCGGGAAGGGTGCCCGTGGATATCATCAGCAGATACGTGAGCAAAGATTATCTCGTCACTTTCGCCACCAGTCTGCTTGTTTTCACCTTCGTGCTCTGCATCGGCGCGGTGGTCAAGGCAATCGACCTGCTCGCACGCGGAGTCTCCGGAATGGTGATTCTCAAGGTGTTCCTGAGCGCGGTACCGTATCTGTTGTCCTTTTCGATCCCGATCAGCGCCCTGACGTCAGCGCTGCTGGTATTTACCCGGCGGTCCCTGGAGGGGGAAATCTCCGCGATGAAAGCCTGCGGCTTGAGTATCTGGCAAATCGCCGCCGCTCCGCTAATGCTTTCGATCGCGCTGAGTCTCGGGGCCCTGTTCATCTCCGGTTGGGTTGCGCCGCACAGTCACTTTGCCAAGCGCAAGATCCTGCAGCAGGTGGGGGTGGAGGAACCGGCGGCACTGCTGGAAGAAGGACGCTTCGTCAAGGATTTCCCGGGCTTCATCATCTATGTGGGACACAAGGAAGGCCGCAAGATCACCGATATAATCGTCTACGAGATCGGCGGCAAATCCCGCCGCAATGTACGGGCCCGACGCGGTGTGCTGCGGCCCGATCCCACCAACCGCATACTCTACGTGGATCTGTATGACGTGCGCATCGAACAGAGTGAGGCCCGACATCCGCTGGACCTCGACCGCACCCGCTACATCACCGCCGAGTATTACCCGGTGCGACTTGATTTTTCCGCGCTGCAAAAGACCTCCGAACTGCGCAAGAAGCGGGCGGACATGACGCTGGCGGAACTGATCGACGCGATCCGGAGCCCTGCGGTCCCAGACCCCGACCTGCGTCCACGCGACATACTGCGACGGCGGGTGGACTTTCTTATCGAGGCCAAC
>DTYT01000012.1 GCA_012961745.1 Kiritimatiellia bacterium
CACGTTGAGGGAATAGACCTCTCCGGTCTGGCCGCGGGCGATCCAAGCTGCTGCCAGCATGATCGCCGACATCAGGTGAAAATCTCGTCTGCGCATCTTGACCACACCTACCTTTCAGGGCTCCTCCGGATCGAGGAACCTCAGTTCTCAAGTATCCACACTGCACAGACTAGACAGTCGAGCCGCATCTGTAAAGAGGAAAATGGATAAAAAAATAGACTGGTATGATTCTGGTATGCATCCAGCCCGGAAACCGGAGGCCCTCGGGCCCGCCGGGGGGGCGAGGATCTCCGCTCCCAGCGCGGCCGTGCAGAACCGGCGGGGCTGCGGGCCTGCCCGGGGCGCAAGGTGAGGGCCTTTGCGCCCGGCCCGGGCAGGCGGGAGAGGGGGCTGTGCCGGGACCGGTTCAGTGGCGAGGTTGTACGGGAACGGGTGTTTGGGGGGGTGATGGACCGCTCCCCCGGATCACGAAGCCGCGTTGCTGGGGATTGAGCAGCAGCTCCCTGGCCGGATGCGAGTTCCCGGCGCCGGGCATGAGGGGCGGTCGCTGCTGTGGCGGCGGGCCATGATTGCAGCCTGGTCGCAGCTCTCGCGGTTGATCGCGGGAGCCGCCTGGTGGCAGTGGAATGCGGGGCGGCCGTGAGCGTTCCATTGGCCGACGTACAAATGGAGCGTGCCGCCACCGGTGTGTCTGCAGCCGGCCCGGGATGGTTCTACGGTATCGTTGCGGAACTCCACTTCCCGGGAGTCGTCCCGCGACCATTCGAGCGGGCGGAAAGCCCGGTTGGGGTCACACCAACCGGGTCACCAGGTGGTTGAGCCGGGCATACGGCCGGTGGTTGTCCCCGGCACTGCGCGAGGCGCGCGGCAAGAAGGAAAGTACGAGCACACGATGCCGGCGTCCATGGATGGGGCGGCTGGGGGCAAGCGCCGGAGATCCCAAGCCATGGCGGCGGGTCGCGGCGGCCGTTGCGGGGAGACCCCAGGGGAGGCTGGTTCGGTTTGGGTGTTCTTCCCGCGCGTGGAGCGCGTATCAGCGGAGGTGGCGCGGTCCGCCGGCTGCGGCGAGCTGCTGGAGGAGGGTTCGGCATGCCGCGGCGGGGTTGGGGGATGAGGTCACGCAGCGGCCCACGACGACAAAGTCGGCGCCGGCGCGTACGGCGTCGTGGGGGGTGGCGATGCGTTTCTGGTCGGCGGCGCTTGATCCCGGCGGTCGGATTCCGGGGCAAATGGTGACCATGTCCGGTCCCAGTTCGTTCCGGAGGAGGGGGGCCTCGGCCACCGAGCAGACGAAGGTGTCGATTCCGGCGCGGCGGGCCATGCCGGCGAGGGAGAGGACCAGGCGGGAGGGGCTGAGGGTGGGGGCGAGGACGGAGAGGTCGCTGTGGTCGAGGCTGGTGAGGACGGTCACCGCGGCGATGCGGCAGCGGGGGATATGGCGGGCGGCGGCTTCGCGGGCCGTCCGGAGCATGGCGGTTCCTCCTGCGGCGTGGACGGTGAGGATATCGGGCTGAAGTGGGCTGAGGGCGCGGACGGCGCGGCCGACCGTGTGGGGGATATCATGGAGCTTGAGGTCGAGCATGAGGTGTGCCCCGGGCCGCCGGGAGCGGATCCCGGAGATGGCATCCGGTCCCCGCGCGCTGAAAAGTTCGAGACCCACCTTGAACCAGGAGACTTCGGGGGGCAGTTGCTGCAGGAGCTGGTGGAGGAGCCGGGCGTCGGTGGTATCGAGTGCGACTATGATTTCCGGTTTCACCTGGTGCTGAAAAAGGGTGGCTGGTGGGGGCGGTCGGTTCAACTCAAAAATGTGGGGGGGAACGGTGGTGGGGTTTGGGGATGGCAATGGATTGGGGGTTGACAGGGATTGTGGGGGATGTATGATGCGCGGCGCCAGTGGTGGAGGGGCGGGGTGAGAAAGGCGTGCGGGGGGCTTGACAGGGTGCTCTTTTTCGGTTCTTTATATGTGGTATCGAACAGGCGAAGGGGCGCATGTGGGGCCGTTTGGTTGTCTGGAGCGAGCAGATGGCCGGGG
>DTYT01000013.1 GCA_012961745.1 Kiritimatiellia bacterium
AAGCCCGGCCCCGGCCGGGGCGATATCTTCCTGGGAAGGGACCGGATGCGTGCCGCAGGTGCCATTCGCGCGCCATCGACCTGGTAACGGGCGGATATTGTACGATTGAAACGGACCTACCAGTGTTCGCGGTGCACCCGCGAGGCATCGAAGCGGTCCTCTCCGGGCAGGTGCTCGTCGGGATGTCCCATACTCACCAGGGCGAAAGGAATTATGTTGTCGGGAATCCCCAGTTCTTCCCGGACGACGCGCATGCGCTCTTCCAGTGGATAAAGCGCCACCCAGACCGCCCCCAAGCCTCGGGCATGGGCCGCCAACAGAATCGTCAGGGTGCACGCCGAGCAGTCCTGGACCCAGAATCCTTTGATCTTTTCCAGGGACTCGTCGCCACACACCAACAGCCCCACCGCGGCGGTCTGCAGCATCTCGCAGCCCTCCATGCGGCGGCCCATAGCCTGCAGCTTGTCGCGGTTACGCACCACCACGAAATGCCACGGGCGCTGGTCGGCGGCCGACGGCGCCACCATGGCGGCGCGCAACAGCAGGTGAACCGTATCCTGGGTCACCGGCTCCTCCGTATATTTCCGGATGCTGCGGCGTGTGAAAATTGCTTGCAGGGTGTCCATGGCGACTCCTTTCCAGTCCTCCCGGTACGGCCGCCCATTGTACCGGAGCACCCCCCGGGGGTCCAGAACCGGGAGCGCAAAAGGCGCCGCTCGAATTCCCCACCCCTGGAGTGTTGTATCGCCGGCCGGCAGGCCATAAGTTGGAGTTCGGATGGGAACGGAGCGGTCCAGCATGCGCCTGTTCACGGCGGAGTCGCCGGCGGTTGCCTGGCGTGAAATCATCGGGCCCTGGTTCGCCGCTCGCCAGCAGGCCTGGAGGGAGGCGGCCGCGGCGGTGGTGCTGGTGCCGGATCGGGCTTTCGCCAGCTACCTGCACTGGAAGCTGGTCACCCAGAAGCGCAACCTGCTGGGCGTGCGGATTCTGACCCCGCCCGACCTGCTGGCGCGGCTGTGGCCGCCGCCCGGAGAGGACCGCACCGTGGTGCCCCGGGAACACGCCCTGCTGGTATTGGCCGCGCTGGAGGAAGCCGACAGCGGATCATCGGGGGACGAGGGCGACAGCCTGGCATTCGCCTCCGCCGACGATCTGTACGCGGCCTACGACAGACTGGTCGGTGCCGGATGGGAGCAGATCGAAGCATTGCTGCCGGAACCCGCCGCCGCGCGGCTGCGCCGCATGGAGGAAACCCTCGAACGGCTGGGCTTCGTCACACCGGCCCGGGCGGTACGCCGACTGCTGGAGACCGGTGGGGGCCGAACCATCGGCTCTCTGCTCATCGCCGGCTTCGACACCTGCCACTGGCAGGACTATCCCCTCCTGCGGGCGGCCCTGCACGCGGCGCAGGAAGCGACCGTTTGCCTCTATTCTCCCCGCTACCATTCCCAGCGGCTGGACCAGCTTTGGGTGGGAACCTGGGAGGAACTGCTGGGGCCGGCCGAGCCCGTCGCCGCCGATCCCGGCCCGCTCCAGCCGCTGGCGGCGCTCTTCAGCGGCCTGGAAGAAGCGCCCGCGACCGGGGGCGATCGAGTGGACTTCGTCGTTGCCGGCACCGTGCACGCCGAGGCACAAGCAGTGGTGCTGAAGGTGGCCCGCTTCCTGTCACAGGATCCCGGCAGCCGAATCGGCGTGCTGGTGCCCGGTTACGGGGCCCTGTCGCGGGTCATAGCCCTGGGGCTGCAAGCGGCGGGCATTGCCTTCAACGACCTGGTGGGACGCAACGCGGCCGCACCCGGCGAGGAACTGCGTTGGAACGCCTGGCTCGCCCTCCAGCAGGAACCCCGGATCCGGCGGGTGGTAGAGGCCATGGAGGCCGGGCTTCTGCCTTGCGACCCGGAACATGAATCGCGGCTCCGCCGACAGATGGAAGAGGTCCTGCGGAAGTTCCCGGGCGACTCGCTTGCGCTGGTTGCGGCGGCGGCGGACAAGCCGCCCCCGCTTTGCGCATGGAACGAGCTGAGGGATTTCCTGCACGCGATCGGCCTCCTCCCCGCAGCAGCGACCCTGAGGGACTTCGCCGCCGCCGCGCGCCAGTCGCTGAAGGCCGCGGGGCTGGAGAACCGCGCAGCCGGCCTGGAGGAAACCACCGCCGCACTGCAGGAGCAGATCCAGGGAACCGTCAGCCGGCGGACCTTCCTGGGCTGGCTGGCGGCGGGACGTTCGTGCAGCCGCTGGGCGCGGCCGCCGGAAAATGTGGTTCCCTATGCGCGCGTCCACCTGGTCCCCTACCCGCGGGCGGTGTGGCAGGAATGGTCGCATTTGGTCTGTGCCGGCCTCAATCAGCACCTCTGGCCCGCGGTGGGTCCTCACCGCCCGTACCTTCCGGAACAACTCCTGGCGGAATTGAACCGCCGCAGCATCGGTATCGGAAGCCAGGGAGAAGGACATCTCATCCTCACTGAGGGCCGCGGCTATCTGCTGGGAATCCACGACGAGCAGGTGCTCCGCCGCCGCCAGTTCGCCACCCTGCTGGAAGGATGCGGCTGCCGCGTCAGCCTGAGCTGCTCCCGCGCCGACGAGCAGGATCCGGCTCGCCGCCGGGTACCCGGAGACATCATCAGCAGCCTGTACTATTGCTGCACTTCGCGGGCCTTGACCGAGGAGGAACTCGATCAACTCCAGGCTCATACCGAGTCCTTCCTGGCCGCCAGCGCGCGTCCCCACCCCCCGCAGAAGGATCAGTCCGCTGCGCTGCCTCCGCCGCAGCAAACCGCGCTCGCCTTCCGCCGTCGCCGCGATCCTGGCCGGCCGTTCGACGAGTACGCCTTCTGCCTCAAGAGTCCTCCGGCAAGCCCCATTCGTCTGCATTGCAGGGAATGGGAAGAAGCCCTTCAGCATCCGCCCCTGGTCTGGATGAGACGGGTTCTGGGGGTGAGTCGTCCAGCGCCCGATCTGGATCAGGAACACTGGGCGGTGATGGTGGGCAGCCTGGTCCATCAATGGCTGGCGGGAGCCCTCCGGCGGCTCGCCCGGCAGCACGACCAGCGCCCGCCCCCGCACCTGCTGGAGGGCGCCGTGCTGGACGAGGCGCGGAAAACGATGGCGTGGACAGGGCAGATCTACCGGACCGCCGGACGGGAGTTGCCCGTCCCCGCGCGGTGGATCGGGCGTCAGGCTCGTACGCTGGCGCGGGATTTCGCACGGATGCTGGCGGCGCGGCTGCCGGAATGGCCTAAGGTCTACTCCGAATGGCCGATCCCGCACGATGCTTCCTGGACCGCACCGGACGAACGCAAACTCCTTCTCTCCGGCAGGATCGATCTCGTCTTGCAAAAATGCTCCGCGGCCGCCGAGGCCCCGGCCTACTGGATAGTGGACTTCAAGACCGGCAGCCGCACCGGGCCTCTCACTGCCGCCCGGCTGCCCCGCATGATGCGCCAGGGACAAGGATTGCAACTGATCCTTTACGCCCTGGCTATGCCGCCGGCCAAGGAGGTCCGGATCTCCCTGCTGCAACCCGGCCACGACCTGGAGGAATCCGTATCCCTGGCCGACGCGCTGAGAGAAACCGATGTGCTGCGGGAACTTGTCCGCATGCAGGACCAAGGGATTTTCGGAATGCGCAGCCCGATCCGCTCCGAGTACGGTTACTCACCCGAGTATCCCTTGGCGATGCTTCCGGTACCTTCCGACGTTCTCGAAGCCAAATGGCAGCTGACGCACCCGGACCTTTCCGGGCCGGGAGGAAACGAGGAGGCCGGAGAATGAGCGCGGGAACTCACCGGGCGGAGTCCGCCGTGGACGCGGACGCGCGCGAGCGTTTTCGCGCCGGGCTGGACCGCAACTTCTCCGTGATCGCGCCGGCGGGTGCGGGCAAGACGCGCGCCCTGGTGGAACGGATCGTCGCCCTGGCGGAACGCGACCAGAGGTCGGGCAGCCGGTGCCTGGCGCAACTGGTGGTGGTCACCTACACCAACAAGGCCGCCGAGGAAATGCAGCAGCGGGCACGCAGCGCCATGGTGGCCAGGCACCTGGATTTCAGCGTGTTGGCGCTCTTCAACCGGGCCTTCTTCGGAACCATCCACAGCTTCTGCCTGCGCCTGCTGCAGGAAAACGCGCACCTGTTGGGCCTGCCTTCCCGCCTCAACGTCCTGCATCCCGAGGACGCACTCTGGAACGATTTCGTCCGCCACGTCTCGTCCGTGCCGGGGTTCCTCAAAGGCCCCGAGGCGGAGTGCCTGCGATACATGGGAATGGAAGAGATCTTCCGCCTGGCACGCAGTGCGCGCCCGTGGTGGTCGCCGCCGGAATGCGGCAGCCGCCCCCGCGTGGACATCTCCCCCATCCTGGACTTCCCGGAAAAGGGGCGGGGATCGGCCAACATCCTCCGCTTCAAGGACGTCATCTCGGCCTGGTATAACATCCATGAGAACCAACCGGAAAGCTTCTGCGGACTGCCGGTGGTGGACAAGGGTGGCGCCAAATTCGAAATGACCGCCGCCCGCGTCCTGGACCCCCTGAAAGGATGGCTGGGCCGGCTATCCTGGGCGGCCGCTCTCAAGATCGCTCATGCTTACCGGGCATACCGTGTCGCCCGCGGCTACCTGACCTACACGGACCAAATCTATCTCACCCACCACCTGCTGCATCAACGGCCGGAGGTACTGCGTCGCACCCGCGGCCAGGCGCTGATCGTACTGCTGGATGAAGCCCAGGACACCGATCCCCTCCAGTTCGATATTCTCCTCGAGATCACTCGCCCGGAAGAGGCACCCTGCGGCTGGAGACGTCAACCGGATCCCGGCCCCGCGCCCGGACGATTCTGTATGGTGGGCGACCCGCAGCAGTCCATCTACTCCGAGCGTGCCGACCTGGAATACTACGGCCGGGTACGCCGTTACCTGAAAAGGCCCCCCCATGGAGAAGAAGTCACCTTTGAAGTGACTTTCCGCTGTGATGCCGCCGTGGTGACCTTTGTCAACCAGGTCGGCCCGGTCATCCTGCCGGGGTCCGGATCCCAGGCCTGCTTCGTGCGGCTGCAGCCGCGACCGGGCCACGCGCCCGGAACAGTGCTCCGGCTGGCGCCGCAGTTCCCTCCTTCCACATCC
>DTYT01000014.1 GCA_012961745.1 Kiritimatiellia bacterium
TGGTGTACCTCAAGGAAATCGCCCGCGTCTACAATCTGCGCCTGAGGAAGAAAAGAGATCAGGGCCTTTCCCTCTCCAGCCGCTGGAGCACACTGCTCTTCCGTGAAAACAGCCGCCAGCTGAACTTCAATGGCGTGACGCTCTGGATGAACGCGCCCCTGTACCGGGCCGGATGGCGCTATGCCCTCGACTACGCTGATGCCTGCTGGACCGTGGACCCGCTTCTGAGGCGCCATGCTCACCTGCAGCGGCTTCAGTGCCGGCGCGTGGTTCTGGATCCCGGACACGGCGGCCGGGACCGCGGCGCACGGGGGCGACGCGGTGTCGAGGAGAAGGTGCTGGTGCTGGACATTGCCCGGCGGGTCCGATTCCACGTGGCCCACGCGGGGATCAAGGTCTACTTGACCCGCCAGAGTGACCGTTACCTGAGTCTGGACGAGCGCGTGAAAAGGGCGGCGCGCTGGAACGCAGATCTTTTCGTCAGCATTCACGCCAACGCGGCGCTCGGGCGTCGCGGCCGGGGTGTGGAAACGTACGTCCTGGCCATACCCGGCTTCCCGTCCACCAACGCTGGCCGACGCAGGCGCCGTGGATATAGCGCCTACCGCGGCAATGCATGGAACGGCGCCAACCTGGTACTGGCGTATTTCATCCAGAAGGCCCTGCTGGATTACACCCGCGCACCCGACCGCGGTATCCGGCGCTGCCGCTTCCATGTCCTGAAGGAGGCGCCCTGCCCCGCGGTACTGGTGGAATGCGGGTTCCTTTCCAACACGTACGAAGAACAGAAGTTGCTGGCGGCGCCCTATCGTGAGAAGCTTGCCCGAGGCATAGCATCGGGCATACTGCAGTACGCGGACGCAGTGCGCGATGCGTCGCGCGGGGTGGGCCCCGTATCCCGTTGAGAAGTCGAGTGGCCACTGGGGGGACGCGGGAGGAAAGGAAAAAGTCACTGATGAGCGAACTCAAGAACCGCTTCACATGGTCCTACAGCGCGGCGGATGAATTCGAAACGTGCCGCCGGAAGCGATACTGGAGCAAGTACGCCGGCTGGGGAGGATGGGAAAAGGACGCGCCTGAACTGGCCCGCAAGGCATACCGGCTTTCCAAGATGGTGAACATCTACACCCTCACGGGCAATGCCGCAGAGCGGGCGGTCATGTGGACTCTGCGGCGGCTCCAAGCCGGGGCAACGGTTGCCGCGCAGGAAGCGTACCAGGCCGCCGCGCGGCCATTTCTCAACGAGGCTTGGCGATCATCCCGGCAGCAATTGTGGAAGCAGGATCCCAAGAAGTACCCGTGTCTGCGGGAGCATTATTACCGCGAATGGGAACCGGAGACCGAGCGCGAGCAGGTCCAGCGCGCCAAGGATACTGTGATCGCATGCGCAGAGAATTTCATCCGGCTGGTCTGGCCGCGCCTCAAGGAAGTCCGCCACGAACAGGAACTGGTCACCTCCGCCAGCATCGGAACCCATCCCCCACGTCGCGATCCCTCAACACCCTTTCATGGCCGCAAACGACGACAACAACA
>DTYT01000015.1 GCA_012961745.1 Kiritimatiellia bacterium
CCGAGGACCACCGCACTCCAAAGGCTTGAACGGCTACCAATATTTTAGCCGGCAGAGTCCGTTCCGCCAGCCGCGGCCTTCCGTTTTCAAACAAGGCATTGACGGACTGTTCCGAGCTATGGTTTCTCAGGCGGAGCCTGGCCTACTGTCGCCCCAGAAGATGCAACTGATTCCAGCAGCAGGTTCCTTTCGCGGGCGAGCAGGGCGTCGATGATCGGATCCAGTTCGCCGTCGAGAATACGGTCGAGGGTATACAGGGTCAGGTCGATGCGGTGGTCGGTGACCCGGTTCTGAGGAAAATTGTAGGTGCGGATTCTTTCGCTTCTATCCCCGCTGGCAATCTGCTGGCGGCGCAGGTGCGCGGTTTGCACCTGTTGCTCGCGGCGCAGGCGGTCGAGCAGTCGTGCCCGTAAGACCCGCATTGCCTTTTCGCGGTTCTGGATCTGGGAGCGTTCGTCCTGGCTCTGAACCACGATGCCGGTGGGCAGATGGGTGATGCGTACCGCCGAGTCGGTGGTATTGACGCTCTGCCCTCCCGGTCCGGACGAGCGGAAGACATCAATGCGGATGTCCTGGGGCCGGATCTCCACTTCGTCGGTGGATTTCACTTCCGGCAGGACCGCGACCGTCGCCGCCGAAGTATGGATTCGGCCGCCCGATTCGGTAACCGGGATGCGCTGGACGCGGTGCACTCCGCATTCGTTGTGGAGGAAACGAAAGACCTGGCTGCCCTCCACGGCGAAAGTGATTTCCTTGTATCCGCCGCGATCGGTGGGATGGGCGTCCATGAGGCTTATCCTCCACCCCCGTTTCTCAGCGTATCGGGAGTACATCCGGAAAAGGTCCGCCGCAAATAGCGCGGCCTCTTCGCCGCCGGTCCCGGCGCGGATCTCCATTATCACGTTGCGGTTCTCATCAGGGTCCGGGGGAAGCAGCAGTGACTTCAGCAGGGTTACTTCCCGTTCCAGGCGGGGCCGGATAGATGCGATTTCCTCCCGGGCCATCTGCCGGATTTCGCTTTCCTGCCTCTCGTCCCGGACCAGGTCCTCGGCCTGGACCAACCGGTTGTGAAGGTCCTCGATGGAGCGGCAGCTTTGCAGCAGCCGCCGCAGGCGCGAATGTTCGGCGGTAAGCTCGCGCAGCCGCCGGGGATCGGAGGCGGCTTGCGCGAACCGATTCTCGATGTCGTGCAGGCGGGCTTCGGTGCGGGCCCTTATGGATACATAGTCGAGCATACACGGTCCCCCTCAACCGGAGAGCTCCGTCAGAAGCGGGGGTAACAGGGTAGGGCGGGCTAATTCTCGCTGCCGGTTCCGGGCGTCGCGCCGTACTTGCGGCGAAACCGTTCGACGCGGCCCTCGGTGTCGATGAATTTGGCCTTGCCGGTATAGAAAGGATGGCAGCGCGAGCAGGTGTTGACGTGCATTTCCTTGACGGTCGAGCCGGTATGGATCACGTTTCCGCACGCACACGCGATCACCGCGTTCTGGAAGTATTCCGGGTGAATTCCCTTTTTCATTGCCCGCCGCACCTCTATTGTGAGAGGCAGTAACATATAGCTGCCCCCGGCCGATTTCAAGATGTTTTTGCCGCCCAACGACCGGTGGGGTTCGTCCCGCGAACCCCTTGGCGCGCGGTCGCCGCAGAAGGCGGCCCTCTGATGGACTGAGTTTCCGCCTGCCGGTGCCGCGGTCGGCGGGCAGCCGGCAGGCGGTTGAGACCCGCGGTTGCGGTTTTACCCCCGCCGGAAGCGTTGCAAGCGCTCCAAGGTGGCATGGTTCCGGTTCCAATCTGTGGTCAACACAGCCGGCGGCGTCTCCAGCTACCCCGAAGGTGCTCTCCTGGCGGTTGCCCCGTGCGCGGCGTGCTGCTATGCTCAGGCCGCTTGTCAAATGGCATGATGACTGCTTCCCAATCGCAGTGAGCGCGGGGGACGGGTCATGGATGGCGAGGCGAAATCCGGGAGCGGCACAGAGACGACTACCCGGCCGGGCGAAATGCCGGTGCCGCCGCAGGTGCCCGGCCCGGGATTCCGTCTGGGAAAATATCTGATCGAACAGGTTCTCGGTCATGGGGCGATGGCGACGGTCTATCTAGCCCGTGACGAGACCGGACACGAGGTTGCCATCAAGGTGTTTCAGGAAGGGCCGGGAGTCTCGGCCACCATGCTGGAAAGATTCCGGCGCGAGGCGGAAGCCTCCAAGAAGCTTCGGAGGCATCCTCACATTCTGACCATTTACGAGACCGGACGCCAAGGGCCATACCACTACATCGTGATGGAGTCGGTGCGGCGCAGTAAGACGCTCGATTCCGCACTGGAAAGCACACCGATGACCCTCAGGGCCGTGGTGGAGATCATCATCAAGATCGCGTGGGCGCTGCAGTACGCCCACAGCCGGGGGATCGTGCATCGGGATGTGAAACCCAGCAACATCCTGGTAGACGAGTTCGGGGAACCGCAGCTTTCGGATTTCGGAGTGGCCGAGCTGGTGGACTGGCCCTCATGTACGGTGACCGGTGCGCTGACCGGGACGCCGCTGTACATGTCTCCGGAACAGGCGCGGGGCGAGCACGTGGGGACTTCCAGTGATATCTATTCGCTGGGGGTGGTGCTATACGGGGCGGTGGCCGGCGTGCTGCCGTACAGTGTCGGGCACCGGGCCCGGGTGCAGGATGTTCTCAAGGCCGTGCAGGAGGAGCCTCCGAGGCGCCCGCGGCTGTTCCGGAGGGAGATATCCGCGGATCTGGAGGCGGTGATGCTCAAGGCCCTCTCCAAGAACCCGTCGGACCGCTACCGTGACGCAGAGGCCTTCGCCCAGGATCTGGAAAGGGCACTGGCTGGAAAGCGTGTATCGGCCAGGCATCCCAGCGTAGCGGACGACGTGTCCTTCTGGTTGCGGAAGCACCGGCAGGCGATGTGGACGAGCTTGGTGTGCGTGGTGGTGGGGCTTGGAGTGGACCTCTATTCGCGCGTGAGGCTGATGGATGCGCGGACCGAGGGGCTGATCCACCTGGCGCGGCTGCGGTCGGTACAGGAGCGATTGGAGACCTATCGCGCCGGAGGGGAGAACAGCGCCGCCCGGCCGCAGGCCTGGGACCAGCTTCGGCGGGGCCGCCGGGCGATGCGGGAAGGGGATTGGGGGCAGGCGGCCCGGTTACTGGGCAATTCCGCCGAACTGTTTGCGCGGATGGGCGACGGATGGATGGAATCGGTGGCGGTGCTGGAAAGAGCCCGCGTACTACTGGCGGCGGGAAATCTTGCCGAGGCGATGGCCGAGTACGAGCGCCTGCTGGCTCTGAAGGGGGGATCGCGGCTGATGAAGGACATGGGCCGCTGGGACCTGGAGTGGTATCTGGTGCGGGCCGGCAGCGAGAACGAGGCGGCCCTGATGGTCCGGGAATATCCCCCCCGCGGCCCGTTCCGTGAGCTGGTATTGATCCTTGCGGGAGAAAAGCAGCCCGACCAGCTGCGGGCGGCTCTGGCGGAAATGCCGCGCATCTTCCGCAACGACGCGTGGTTTGCAATGGCGGTGCGCGCCGAACGTGTAGGGGACCGGCACGTACAGACAATGGCGCTGGAGGAAACCTTGAGAACCAGCATCCCCAGCTACGAGTGGCCGGCGCCCCTAGCTCAACGACTGCTGCAGGAGGCGAGGCGCAAATGACTTCGTACCCCCGGATGGGACGCGCTCACCGCCCGGCGCGCCGGGAGACGCGGGCCGGCGGGGCCGAGGTACGCCTGCTGATCCTGGTGCTGGTACTGGGACTGCTGGGAGCGGCTGCAGCCGGACTGCGGCGGGTATTTGTCGAGATGCGGAACGAAAGGGAATGCATTGAGCGTCTCCAGCAGATCTATTCGGCCTTGGAACTCTACCAGGCGCAGCACGGGGCCCTCCCGCGGCTGGTGCTTTATCCTGAACAGAAGTACGCCCGCGGCTCGTTGCTTCGCTTCCTGCGAGATACTGGGTATCCGGAAGAGCTCGCCCTTTGTCCGGGCTGCGCCCGGCGCATTGGGGAGCACGGAGTCGGCTACATCTGGAACACGGAACTCAACAACCGCCGTCTGGGCGAGACCGAGCTGACCTGGATGCTGGTGGAAATCAACGCGTTGGACCCCACCAATTATCCCGCGCCGCACCGTGGGAGGTACCACGTGCTTTATACCGACGGATCGGTGCGGCGTACCATGCGCCCGCCCTTGGGGCGAAGACCCGGTTCCGATAGTGCGTGGCGATAAGCCCTCGTTCAGGCGGTGGCCCGTCTCGTGTCCGAGACGATCCTCATCCCCGCCGGGCTCGCAAGGGGTGCGGCGGTGGGATTATGAGCTTGCCGCGCGTGGTGGCCGGGATCATGCTGGTGTGCTAGGTGGCGGTGGGGCGGCAGGGCGATTCGCGGTTTTTCCCGTTGCGGGCTAGGATAAATGGAGTGGAAGCAGATACTGGAAGGGCTGGCCGAAGGACGGATATCGGAAGAAGAAGCCGCCCGCCTACTGTGGACTCTGCTTGGGCAGAGAACCCGATCCGCCGACTTGGACTTGGACAGATTGCGGCGGCGCGGGGTTCCGGAAGTGGTCTTCTGCCAGGGCAAGAGTCCCGCCCAGGTGGAGGAGATCGTGGAGGCTCTGTTGGCTTCCGGGCAGCCGGTGTTGGCCACCCGCATCAGCGAAGAGCAGGCCGCCGGGCTGCTCAAGCGGTTTCCGGAGCTTGAGTACATCCCGAGGCCCGCATCGTCCGCTCTTCGGCGGGGGAGAACCTCTGCGGCCGGGTATGCGTAGTGAGTGCGGGAACCGCGGACCTTCCGGTAAGCGAGGAAGCAGCCCTCACCGCCGAGTTCCTCGGTGCCCGGGTGGAAAGGATGTACGATGTGGGGGTGGCGGGACTGCACCGGGTGATGAGATTCGTATCCCTTTTGCGGAATTCTCGCGCGCTGGTGGTGGTGGCCGGTATGGAGGGAGCGTTGCCTTCCGTGGTCGCGGGACTGGTTGACCGCCCGGTCATTGCAGTTCCCACCAGTGTGGGATATGGTGCCAGTCTGCAGGGACTGGCGGCGCTGCTGGGAATGCTGAATAGCTGTGTAGCGGGCGTGACGGTGGTCAACATCGACAACGGATTCGGGGCAGGAGTGGCCGCGGCCATGATCAACCGCCTTCCAGAGCGGCAGAACCGGCAATGAAACATCTCCACTTCGAGGCTGTCGGCGGCGCCAGCGGGGACATGATTCTGGCGGCACTGGTCGATCTGGGGGTGGAGTTATCCCGCGTGGAAGACCGCCTGCACGCACTGCCGATCGCCGGGCTCTCCATCGAAAAGGAGCACGCCACGGTGGGCGGCGTGCGGGGAACCCGCATCCGGATACGGACGTCGGCCGCGGCCGCCGGTGCTCGTCACCTGCCCGAAATCCGCCAAATGATACGGGGTGCGGATTCGTGGTCGCTGGCCGTGCGGCAGACGGCGCTTGCGGTGTTCGAACGGCTGGCGGAGGTCGAGGCCAGGATCCACGGCGTGGAGAAGGAAAGAATCCATTTCCACGAAATCGGCGCCCTGGATTCCATCGCCGACATATGCGGTTGCCTGCTGGGGGTGGAGTCGCTGGCTGTTTTCCGGGTATCGGTGGGGCCGCTGCCGCTGGGTCGGGGGATCGTACGATGCGCCCACGGGATCCTCCCCAATCCGGCTCCGGCGACGCTGGAGTTGCTTCGGGGGCATCCGGTGGAGTACGTGCCGGAGGAATACGAGACCGTGACGCCGACCGGCGCGGCACTGCTGATGACACTCAAAAATGCGGAGGCGCCACCCTCCCCGGCGGCGGTGCTCCGGGTCGGCTACGGGATGGGTACGCACGAGGGCGGATGCCGGCCGGACATTCTGCGGGCGGTGCTGCTGGAGACCGCCGGGGCCGGGAGTGAGGAGTATTGCCTGCTGCTCGAAACCGCGGTGGACGATACCACCCCGGAACTCCTCGGCGTGACGATCGGCCGGCTGCTGGAGGCGGGTGCCCTGGATGCTTATGCGTTGCCCATAGTCATGAAGAAGCAGCGCCCGGCGGCCGAGATGCGGGTGATCTGTCAGCCCGGCCTGAGGGAAAAGATGCTGGAGATTCTCTTCACCGAGACGACCACCCTGGGAGTCCGCCAGAGCTTTCTGCGGCGGTCGGTCCTGCATCGCAGCCTCCAGGAGGTCAGCACCGAATTCGGGCGGATCCGGGTGAAGGTGGCGTATTTTCAAGGGCAGCCGGTGACTGTCACTCCGGAAATGGAGGACTGCCGGCTGCGAGCCCGTGATCACAACGTGGCGGTCAGGAAGGTATTCGAGGCCGCTCAATCAGCAGCCCGCCGGAAGATCGAGGAAGATGCCGGATGTCGAGAAGCCGACTGACGATCGGATGGCTGCTGGCAGCCAGCTCTTCCTGGGCGGGTATGGGGGGCCTGCAACTCGATCTTACCAACCACACGGCTGCCGGGAGCACGGCCGCCCCCGGCGGCATGCTCAGCTGGACCGGGCCCGCTCAGGTGACCTTCTGGATGGACAGCCGGAGCGGTTTTACCGGTCAGGTTGTGCTGGTGGGGCGCGCATCCTCGCCAGATTCGGCGCGGATTGAGGTTTGGGGTGACGGAGAGGTGCTGGGAGAATTTGATCTGCCCGCGGACCGGTGGACATCGGCGGCCGCCACCTGGAGGGCGGCTCCGGGAATTCACCATCTTGATCTTATCTGCAGTCAGGAAATTGCCGCAGGGGTCACGGTGGAGGTCCGTTCGGTGCTGCTGGTAGGACCCGCCGCCGGGGAAGTGCGCCAGCTTCCGGCGGGGCAAGGCGCGCTGCAGGAACAGTTTCTCGTGCAGCAGCAGCTGGTGGAGAAAGTAGGCGCCGCCCGCGCGG
>DTYT01000016.1 GCA_012961745.1 Kiritimatiellia bacterium
AAGAGCCCCGCCCCCCAGGGGAGCCTCCACGCCAACGTGCGCGTCTACACCGATTCGGCAAAATACCCGACCATTGACCTGCCCGTCTGGGCCCAAGTGACCAGTGCTCTCGTCACTGCGCCCCGGGAGCTAGTGGTGCCTGCCCGGGGACCCTCTCTCACCCGTTACATCGTGGTGCGGGAAACCGGGGGACGCGCTTTCCGCGTCACCAAGGTAAGTGTTCCTCAACCGGACATCAGCATCACCACCAACAACTTCCCCGGGGGCGGTTACCGGGTGACCCTTTCCAATATCCAACCCGCCCCGGAACTGCGGGACACCGAGGTGGTCATTGAGACCGACCACCCCCAGATGCCCCGCGTAACCGTGCCGTTCCGTGTGCTCAGCCTGTGATGGCCTCGCTTTCAATATTCCGGTGGTTCCCGGCTGTATGGTTTCGGTCCCGGGCATTGATAGGGCACCCCTCGGCGATCCTGACCGCGGCCGCGCTTCTGGCACTCATTGCCAACCACTTGTCGCCAAGAGGCATCCCCTGGCTCAAGGATTGGTCGCACTACGTGGAGAAGCAGGCCCTCCAGGAAGGAATCACCGTGATCGGATGGCATCGGATGAGGGAACTGTTGGACCGCGGAACGGCCGTCGTGTTCGACGCCCGGGCGTTGCCGGACTACGACCGCGGGCACATCCCGGGCGCCCTCCCGTTCCCCGAGGAAAACCGGGAGAGATTTCTTGAGCAGTACAGCGCCCTGCTGCATCAAGGAACCCTCCTGGTGGCGTATTGCTCCGGCGACGAATGCGATGACTCCCTCCAACTGCTCCGATTTCTGCAATCCGCAGGCTGCACCAATCTGGCCCTGTATGCAGGAGGTTGGGAGGAATGGCGGTCACTGCAAAGGGAAAGGTGATCCAGGCGGGAAGGCGGTTGCAGCGGTCCTGCGCGATCGTACTCGGCGCAGTGTTCATCGCCGCGTCCATCTCCAAGATCCTGCATCCGGCCGCGTTCGCGCGGGCGGTCTTCCGCTATCACCTGTTGCCGGATCTCTTCATCAATCCGCTGGCCATCTACCTGCCCTGGCTCGAACTCACCTGTGGTGTGCTGATCGCCTTCCGGTCCCGCTGGCGGCCAGCCGCGGCACTGCTCATCACCGGTATGCTGGCGGTATTTACGGCAGCCATCGCCATCAACCTTGTCCGTGGGCTGGACATATCCTGCGGGTGCTTTTCGGTTGACCCCCGGCACGGACGTATCGGATTGTTGAGTATCGCTCGTAATCTGGTTCTGCTGCTGATGAGCGTCACGGTCTACCTGACCGGAAGAGAATAGACAGCCGCATGCGGGCTTCGGGCAGACAAGTTTTCACGCTCGGCATGGGCGTAACCGCGCTCCTCTTCCTCGGCTGCCAGGCGGCGGCCCGCGACCGCTCCGACGTCGTGACCTTGCAGGATCTCCTCGCGCGGATGAAGGACCCGCGCAGCTTCTTTCTGCAGGTGCTGCCCGACGAATCCGGCGGGGTCGTAGTGGGCGGCAACCGGTTGCACCCCAACGAGATCGCACGGCTGCGCTTCATCAGCAGCAAGCGCACACGGGCTCCGGTGGTCGCCGTCTCCGGAATCAAGACCAAGCCGGTGACCGCACTGATTGATCCCGCTAGTACCTGGTCGTGGATGACGCTTCCCACCGCGCTCGAACTCCAGGCCACGCCCTTGAGCGGCATACCCTTCCAGTCTCCCGGTCACGTGTTCGATCCGGCTATAAGTGGTGTGGTCTGCCGGGTCAGTACCCTTCTGATGGACGCACTCTCCGTGGAATCGGCCTTGGTTCTCGCCACCACAACCCCATCCTTGGGAAGCCTGGAACGCGGCTGCCGACCCGCCCCGGATATGGTGATCGGCGCAATCCTGCTGGCCCGCCTCCGGTCGCTGGTGTTCGATTTCCGCGGGATGAAGTTTATGGCCGCCAGCACCTTTCCGTACCGGCCGGATCCCGCGAAGCTGGTCGGCAGCGGGGCTTTCCGCTGGGCGGGGAATTTGCCCCTGGTGGAAGCCCGCGTGAACGGTATTCCGCGTGAGCTGGTGTTCGATCCGGCGGGAGACTACGAGCTGCTTTTGCCCGAGCTGCGCGAACCGGCAACGGTGAGACAGTTGACGATCGGGGACCTGGTGTTGCGGTCGGTGGAAGCGATCCCCCGCCCCGATCCACCGCCGGGTGCGTCATCCTACGGAAGACTCGGGCGGCGGTGTTTCGATGACCTGCGGGTGATCGTGGTCAACCCGCCGGGCCGCATCTATTTCGAGCATCCCTGAAGTGTCCTCCCCGTCGGGGACTCAGAGGTAATCTTCACGCTGCAGCCGGTCAAGGAAATCATCCGGCTTCACCAGCGGTGGAGGTGTGTAAGGTGGCGCCTCTGCGGCCATCTTGTCCAGCTTCTCCCGCTTGATCCAGAAGACAGGCTCCTGTTCGGCCAGTGCAATCGCCTTGGCATGGCGGACCACGCGGTCCAGCTCCCCTACCAGGGCGGTGAAATAGATTCCGCTCAAGGGAGTGACTTCCTTTCCCGCCAGCCGTCCGGTAACCGTCATCCTGGCGGCGATGCTGGCTTTCATATACAGCTCTCTTTCCTCCAGTATCCGGCGGGCCATCTCCTGAAAGTCGGCGCGGCCCGGGTCGAGGGACCTTATGACCAGACGGCAAACCACGACCGCTTGCTCGTACAATTCGAATACCTGGTCGAGACTTTTCCGATCGAAGGCGGCCAGCGGCCGGCGTTTCTGATCGATGAGAATAGCCGCCACCGACTTTACGTGATCGCCGATCCGCTCGACGTCGTCAACGCACCGGGACAGGTGCTGCACCAGGATTGCCTGGCGGCGGGAAAGCTTCCTCCCCGTCACCCGGGTAAGGTAGTCCCGCAGCAGTGCCTTGACCTCGTTGACGATCTGCTCATTGGCTTCTATCACCCGGACCGACCGGCGGTTGATACGGAAAAACAGCTCGGCACAGAGCGCGAAACTGCGCATGCATACCTTCATCACCCGCTGCAGTTCGCGCAGGACCGCACAGACTGCCTTTTCCGGGTAGGGGATCAACTCCTCCTCCAGGTAGGAAGGTTCCGGCGGGGCGCGGCGGCTGGGCACCGCGAGCGTGACCAGGCGGGCAAAATGACGATGGAACGGCAAGACCATCGCGGAAGCCACCACCATCACGATGGTATGCAAGTTGGCGGTCTGGTGGGTCAGGTCACGCGAGGTAAGGGGGATGAGACGTAACAGCAGCGGCGAAGCGATGATGGCCATGGTTACGTTGAAGAGATTGAAGAACAGGTGGGCCACTGCCGCGCGCCGGGCCTCGATATGGGTGCCGATACTTCCCAACAGCGCGGTCGCGCAGGTGCCGATATGAGCCCCCAGCACCAGGGGGTACACTTGAGAAAGACGGGTGAACACGCCGGCCTGGATCAGCGCGAAGCACATCCCGATGGTCGCTCCGCTGCTCTGAATGATTCCGGTCACCGTAAGGCTCACCACCACCCCGAGAAGCATCCCCGGTAGCGTGGACCCGTCCACCCGGGAAAGCAGGGGAGTCAATGCCTCCCGGTGCGGCTTCACCGCCCCACTCATCACGTTCATACCCAGAAACAGGAAGCCGAACCCGATCAGGGCCCGGCCCAGATGGCGCAGCCGCCCCCGGCAGACCAGCTTCATCAGGAAACCCGAGGCGATGGCGAAATAGCAATACTTGCCCAGCTTGAAGGAAATCATCTGCATGGAAAGGGAAGTGCCGATATTGGCGCCCAGAATCGGAGGTATCGACTCCACCAGACTCATCAGGCCGGCGTTGATGAAGCCGACGATCATCACCGTCGTGGCACTGCTCTGGATCAGGAAGCCGATAAAGGTTCCCAGGCCGATACCCAGCAGGGGGTTGTCCGTAGCCTTCGCCAGGATGGTCCGCAACCGCCGCCCCGCCACCCGCCGCAGGCCCTCGCTCATGATGTTCATCCCGAATATGAACAGGGCCAGTCCACCCAGGACTTCGAAGATCAGCAGTATTATGTCACCCGCATTCATCCGGTTCCGGCGGTCATAGGTATTCCTCAAGCTGCAAGCGGCGGAGATAATCCTCCGCCTGGACCAATTCTCGCACCTTGACCATCGGCAACGGTTCCGAAACCCGCGCCAGCTTGGATTCCTTTATCCAGAACTGCGGCTGCTGCTCGGCCAGAGCGATAACCTTGGCGTGCTTCACCAGCCGGTCAAAGGCGGACAGATACGCCGAAAGATAGATCCCCGCGCAGGGCGGAAAACGCCCCGAAACCAGTCGCTCGGTGAACTCCCGTTTGGCCCGCGCACTCCTTTTCATGTACGCATCCCGCGCTTCCAGGATCCTGCGGGCCGCCTCCTGATGATCCTTCAACTCCGGCCCGAGGGACTCCACTACCCGGTCCACCACATCCCGCGCGGCCACGTAAACCCGGTACAGGATCGCGAACGTCTCCTCGTCCACGATGGATTCCGGCTTGCGGAAGCGAATCAGAGAAATCTCGCTGATGTGCGCCACGTGATCACCGATCCGTTCCAAATCCACCATGCAGCGGTTCAGATGCTGCACCAGAACAGCCTGGCGCCGCGAAAGCTGCCGTAACGATATCTGGATGATGTAGTCCCGCATCGCATTCTTGATCTCGTCCACCGCCTCCTCGTTGAGCCGTACCCGGCGTACCTTGCGCGCATCCTCCTTCAGCATTATCTCCCCCGCCAGATGCATACTTTGACGACACATCACCGCCACCCGGTGCAGCTCCCGCAACACCGATTTCAGCGCTTCTTCCGCCCGGTTGATCAACTGATAGTCCAGGTGACTGCCCTCGGGAGCCTCCGCTCGGGGAGCGATCAGCCGGCGCAGCAGAAACGCAATCCGCCCTCCCAATACCAGGATCAGCAGCGCCCCTGCCGTCACACTTCCCAGATAGAGCCACGCCGCCGCTCGGCCCGCCTCGGCGGCCGCCGCGATCACCCAGCGACCACCGCCCGCCGCGGCCGCGGAAGAAATCAACGCCAGAATCACCGGGACCATGACGGCCCGGCGCGTCTCGACATCGGCGTCGCGCGCCTGGCTCAGAACAGGGCAACCCGCCCCCAGCCCCGCCCCGATTACGGCTGGAAGCACTGCACCGGTCCCCAGCACGCCGGCATGCCCCGCCCCGATCACCACCGCCAGCGGCGGGACGGCGCTACCGCTGCCCGCCGCCAACAGGAAAGCTGCCGCCAGGATGCCCGCCCGTCCCGGCCACCCGGAAGTCAGCGCACCGAACAGTCGGGATACCGTTTCGGCCTGCATGCCCAGCGACCGGGCCATGGTGTCGATTCCCAGGAAGAGTAGTCCGGCGGCCATCAGCCCGCCGCCGATCCGCCGCATCCGCCCGGCAGCCGCCATACGCATGGCGAATCCCACCGCGATCGCGATGAAAAAATACGCGCCCAGATTGCACGCAAGCACCACCACCCCCACGGCACTGCCTACTGCAAGCCCGCACCACAGGGCCCCGGATCCCTCCAGGGCCACCAGGCGCGCATTGAGGAAGGATAGCAGCAGCAACCCCGAGATGCGTGACTGCATGAGAATCCCCCCCATCATCCCCAGAATGAACCTGCCCGCCGTCCGGGACCGGGTACGGATCGCCTGCTTGCGGAAATAGCTCCCCACCACCTCATGCATCTCGTCGGCGAACAACTCCAACGCGAAGAGGAAAAGGGCCAGCCCGCCAGTGAAACCGGCCAGCAGGAAAAACGTATCTCCAGCACTCATGCTCCCGGCCATCCTTCACGGCTTCCGCCGCAGTGCATGACTGATTATCCTGTAGCCACCGCGACTGTACGAGAAAAAAGCCGGCGGGCGGGACCGGGGCAGCCGCCCCCGTGGGCGGCACGGCAGAACCCGCCGATGATTCCCGCGGACCACCCGCGCCACCCCTAGAGCCTTACCGGCGGGCGGCCCCCCGCAAATTGGATCTCGCCCAGCCATGCGGCCACCGCCGCCCTTTGACTGGGAGCACTGTCGGAATACACGTTCAGGTAGGTGGGCAGGTTCCGCAACGATCGTAGATGATAGGGAGAGCCGAAGGAGGTGAACACCGCCGCCGGATGTTCGCGATAAAACGAATTCATGAACATCAGATTCCGAGGCCCTACACAACGAACCGTCATGCTGCACCAAGCGGCCTTGATGGCCAAGTTGACGAAAACCGCGTCGTAGCGCCGGGCCTTGTGGAAGAAATCGCAGTCCGCCGGGTTTCTCAGGTGGTCAACCTGGAAGCCGCGCCGCCGCAGTTCTTCCTCCACCACCGGCAATTTGCTATCGTCCAGAGACATGGTGACCGTGAGAATGCGCGAGCCGGAGCGAAGGCGGCGCAAGGGAAGTACACCTCGCTCGTTGCGCACACAATGAACCGACGCCCGGGCAACTTTTTCGGCGACCTCCTGCCAGCGGGCCCGGTCGGCCGCAGCCGGTTCGGACGCCCAGGACGCTCCACGGTGGAGTCCCAGCGCCGCCTTCAGCTGGAGGATCCTTCGCACCGAGGCCCGCAGCCGCCCCACCTTCAGGCGTCCGCTCCGGACGGCCCGCAGAAGAGTCTCGAAGTCTTCCGGCACGTGAGCCAGGAGCAGAAGGTCGCAACCGGCTTCCAGGATCGCCAGGGTGCGCTCCGGACGGCCCAGGCAGCCGGCCACGCCACCCATATTCATGTCATCGGAAGTGATCAACCCGCGGAAGCCCATCTCCTGCCGCAGAAGCCGGGTGGTGATGCGTTGGCTGAGAGTCGCCGGGCAAGGGACGTCGCCGGTACAGTTTTCGGGGTCCCATGCCGGAAACGCAATATGGCCGATCATGATCGTGGCCACACCTTCACCGATCATGGCGGCGAAAACGCGTCCGTGAAGGCGCTTCCATTCCTCCAGCGAAAGGCGGTTTACCGAGGTGGCCACGTGCTGGTCCACGTCGTCCGTCCCATCTCCGGGAAAATGCTTTGCACAAGCGGCGAGGCCGTTGTCCTGGACCCCGTGGAGGAAGGCCGCCGCCAAGGGGATAACCCGATCCGGCTGGTCACCCCACGAGCGGGTGTTGGTTATCGGATTGTCCGGATTGAGGTTCAAATCCACGACCGGCGCAAACGTCCAGTTGATTCCGCAGGCCCGCGCAAAGCGGGCGGCGCATTCCCCGGCCGCGTAAGCCCATTCGGGGTTGCCGGCCGCGGCGATCGCCAAGGCATCCGGAAATTGGGGAGCATCGACAATGGATGCCGGCCCGCTTTCCAAATCGGAGGCCACCAGCAGCGGAATGCGGGCTGAGGTTTGCAGCCCGGCGATGCGGCGGCGATGATCGGCCAGGCTACCGTGCCAGGTGAAAATCCCCCCCACGGGAACCCGCGGCCAGGTTTCGCAGAGACGGTCCACCACGGCATCGTCGGAGCCGCCCCCCACACAGCAAACCTGGCCGCAGAGCTCTTCGAGAGAGAGACCCTCAAGGGTGGCTTCGACCCATTGGCGTGCTTCCGGATCGAGCTGGCGGCCGAGCATGGTGGTGGCTTCCGACTAACCCTTGAGACCCGTCATGGAAATGCCTTCAATGAACGTCTTCTGAGTGAAGAAGAACAGCACGATCACAGGCAGCGCTACCAGGGTGCTGGCGGCCATGAGATAGTGCCACTCGGTCCCCCCGTGCTGGCTCTGGAAGAATTGCAGTCCCAGCGCCAGCGTAAAGGTCTTCTGGTCGGTCAGGTAGATCAACGGACCCAGAAAGTCGTTCCAGGTGAACATGAACTGGAAGAGCGCCACGACCATCAAGGCCGGGCGACAAAGCGGGAGCATTATCTGCCAGTAGATGCGCAACTCGCTGCACCCGTCGATCCGGGCCGCATCGGAAAGATCCTTGGGAATGGTCAGGAAGAACTGCCGCAGCAGGAAGACGTTGAAAGCCCCGGCGAAAAACGATCCCACCCACAGCGGACGGAGCGTGCCGATCCAGCCCAGCCAGCGGAACATGCAGTATATGGGGACCATTACCACCGGGAAGGGTATCATCATCGTGGCCAGAGCCACCAGGAACACCTTATTGCGGCCCCTCCACTGAATCCGGGAAAAACCATAGGCGGCCAGCGAGCTGGAGAAGACTGTTCCGACAACCGTCAGGAAGCAAAGGATCAAAGTATTCTTCAGGTACAGTGGAAAATACTTCATCGCGCGGATGGCATTGACGAAATTCTCCCACCGCGGGGCGATCTTGGCGGTCAGCCGGTTGGAGGGCACCACCCACCACTGGTCCCGGGCCTGCGGGCCGGGGACGCGCTCCTCCGGGAAAACCCTTACCCACGGCTCCGTCACACTGGCCGGGATCTCTTCCAGAATATCGACCGGTATCCTTTCGGTCTCCCCGCTGATATTGTGCCGGATCAGTCTCCCCTCGCGCACCTGGCTTTGGGGAACAACGAATCGGCGGGCCAGCAGCCCGTCGTAGACCACGTAGCACGGCTCGGTGAACGTCTCTCCTTTCTTGACCGGCATCCGGCGGCCATCGATCTCCGCGAAGTGGCGGTGAGGAATCCAGGTGGGCGGCATGGACATGGTCTGTTCTATGGGTTTCAGCGCCGTGGAAATCATCCAGGCCAGGGGCAACATGAACACCACCGACCCCGCCAGCAATACGACGTAGAGAACCACACGCCCGACCAGCCTGCCGTAATATCGCTCTTTCACGTACTATTCCCCTGCATAGTAGATGTGCCGGCGCGTCGTCCTGGTGGCCACCCAGGTCAGGAAGAAAATGATGATGAACAGAACCCAAGCCATGGCACTGGCGAATCCCATCTCGTAATAGTCGAAGGCGTTCTGGTAGAGGTACACCGCGTAAAAAAGAGCCGAACGATTCGGGCCGCCGCCGCCGAACATGATATAGGGCTGGGCAAACACCTGCAGCGCGCCGATGATCCCCATAATGAGATTGAAATAGATCACCGGGGAAATCATCGGAATGGTGACATGGACGAATTTGTGCCACGCACTGGCACCGTCTATGAGCGCCGACTCGTACAGCTCCCGGGGCACGTCCTGCAACGCCGCCAAGTAGATCACCATCGAGCCCCCCACCCCCCATACGGACATGAGGATAAGCGAAGGCTTGGTCCACAGCTCATCCGCCAGCCAGTCCGGCCCCTGGAGTCCCACCAGCCCCAGCAGATAATTCAGAATGCCGTACTTGCCGTTCAGAATCCACAGCCAGATCATGGCACTGGCCACCACCGGCACCAGCGACGGAAGGAAATATATGGTGCGGAACAGCGGCCGGGCCTGAATCTGCTGGTTGAGCATCACGGCGATGAGGAGGGATATCACCAGGCCGAGTGGAAGGGAGAAGACCGCGTAGTACATGGTGTTATAGAGCGACTTCCAGAACACCTTGTCGGTGAACATGTCGCGATAGTTCAGAAGACCAATCCAGACCGGCCGCGAAAAAACGTCGTAGTCGCAGAACGAGTAGTAGATACTCGCCAGCGCCGGGTAGAGGGTGAACGCCAGGAAACCGATGATCCACGGGCTGATGAAAGCCAACCCCACACCCAGGTTTCTCCACTCGCCCCGCGTCATAGTCTGCGCCACTCCGCGATACGCCTCTGGCGTATCTTCAGCCAGCGTTCGCGCTCCCGATCGAATCTCAACTGTACGCGCTTCTGCACCGTGCGCAACGCCTGCTGCGGTGTTTCAATAAGCGAAAAAATCCGGTCCGCCGCGGCAATCATTTCATCACCCAGCACCATCCATAGGGGTGTCTGCGGGACGGTTCTGACGTACGGACTGCGGGCCATTTCGACGAACACATGGATGTAAGGGTTAGGGTGATTGCGGATGAAATCCTCGCTCATCCGGGCCAGAGGACTGAACTTGCGCTGGCCCATGCAAAGTTTTTCCATCGCCGGCCGCGTGTTGACGTAGCGGATAAATTCAAAGGCCTCCTTCGCATGTCGAGCGCCGCGGGGAATCACCAGCACGTCACATTCGGCGATGGTCACGTACGGGAAACGGTCCGTGTGAGCCGCGGGGAACGGCGCCGCGCCCCACTCCAACTGGGGAGCATACTTGTCTATGAAGTTGTACATCCAGACTCCCTGCAGCTCCATCGCCACCTTCTCGGAAAGGAACGGGTTCTGGGGCGAAGCGAAATTGCCGAACGAAGCGCCGAAGCGCCGTAGGTTTTCCAGCCCGTACTTCCGCGGATAACTCTGGAACCAGCGGAAGGCCTCGATATTCTGCGGACTGTCGGCGGTGATGCGGTCCTTCCCGTTCCACAGGCGCGCGCCGAACCAGTAGCCCCACACGGGATTCCACCATCCCGGCTCGGTGGGCACGAACCCCAGATGGACGATGTCGAACTTCTTGGTGCGCTTTTCCTCTGCGGTCAGCTCCGAAAAGCGCACCTCCACTCGCTTGCCGGCGCGTTCGACCCTGACCAGCGTGATCTGCTCGGCCATGCGGTCCAACTCCGCGATGCTGCGGGGCGGCCTCTCCGGATCCAACCCGGCGTCGCGGAACATTTTCTTGTTCCAGTGCAAGGCGAGGGTGGCCGGGGTGCTGGGCAGCGCCCATACAAAGCCTTCATGGCTGCACAGGTCCCAGAAAACCGGAATGTAGTCTTCGGCGGTAATGCCGGCCTCCTCCAGATAGCGGTTCAAGGGTGTCAGGGCCCCCTTCTCGGCATAAACCGGGACGTTGAAAGCCCATAATCCCGCCACGTCGGGCGGATTCCCTCCGGCGGTGGCCAGCATCATCTTGCGGTCGATCTGGCTTACCGTGAGCTTGCGGACGAATATGCGGTTCTGCGAACGATTGAAATCGTCCACCACCGCCTGCATGGCGTCCCCTTCGAAGCCGGTCCACTTTTCCCAGTAGTCCACAATGATCCGACCGTCGGCAGTACGATCGGAAGGAGGCCGCACGCAACCGCAATGTCCGGCGGCGGCGATCGCCAGCAGAAGCCCGATCTTCATCCCCCGGCAGCCGCCCACTGTTCCCGACCGCCTTCTCATGGTCTCCATGAATCCGGTCCCGGACCACCTGCCCGGGACGCCGCGGTCACCACAAACACATATTTTGCCCCTGGAAAGCAAGCCCAAAAAGGCCGGCCCCGTTCAGTGACACCGTCAGGACACACCACGATCTCCCTGGTTGCTTCCATCTCGCAAGCCGCCGTCTCTACGCCCCGGGACTCCGGACGGTGGGCCGAGAAACGAGGCGACTCTCTCAATAAGCTCCCTGCTCTTGAAGGGCTTGTTTATCAGGTCGACGCGCTCCCGACGCATCAAGCGCCTGCACTGATCACTGCGGGCGTAGCCGGTGGCGAGCAGACACGGGATGTTCCGGTTGATTTCCCGGATGCACTGGAAGGTCTCCGCGCCGTCCATGCCGGGCATGATCATGTCCAGTATCACCAGTCCTATCCGCCGGGAATGCTCTCGGAACAGGTCCACCGCCGTCTCCCCGCTCGACGCCTCCAGCACCGGATATCCGCTGGCCTTGAGAATTTCCGCCATCATCTGACGCACGATCGCCTCATCGTCCACGATCAAAACAGTATCCGCACCAGTCCGCGACGGCATCCTCCCAGGCGGACGCCCGACGTGTTCAGGCAGGTAAATACGGAAGGTGGCCCCCCGGCCCTCCTCGCTCTCCACCAGAACGTCTCCGCCATGATTCGTGACGATCCCGTAGACGATGGACAGCCCCAAACCGGTCCCCTCCTCCTTGGTGGTGAAGAAGGGGTCAAAGATATGCGCACGCACCTCCGGATCAATCCCCGGGCCGGTGTCGGAAACCACCACACACACCGCGCGTCCGGGAATCGGACGCTGCAGCAGCTTGTGTTCGTTCTCCGTCAGGGGACGCACTTCAACCAGGATATTCAAGCGGCCACCTTCCACACGCATGGCTTCAATCGCGTTGATGCACAAGTTCATGACCACCTGAACCATCTGCGACTTGTCACCCAGAATACGCGGGGTCTGCTCCGGGCGCTGGACCCCCACCTCCACGTTGCGGGGCAGGCTGGGACGCAAAAGAGCCAGAACTTCCTCGATCACTTCAAGAACCGAAAGCGGGCGCCGCTCCACGTGGGACTTGCGGGAAAAGGAAAGGAGCTGGCGCGTCAGCTCAGCGGCCCGGCCAGCAGACTGCTCAATCAGCTTCAGATAGCGTTCGGACTCGGAACCCGGCGCCACGCGCGCCCGAAGCATGGAAGCGAATCCCAAGATGCCGCTGAGAATGTTGTTGAAGTCATGGGCGATTCCCCCCGCCAGCATGCCGACCGCATCCATCTTCTGCGCCTGCACCAGATGCTCCTCCAGCCGGCGGCGCCGGTTCTCCTCCTCGGCGGCCTGCATACGCCCCGCTAGATGCAGCGCAGCGATGGTCAGCAGGTCGAGCTGGGCCCGTTCGAAGTCGCGCCCGTGATCATCGGCGACCAGCAGCGCCCCCCAGGACCTCCCGGCGGCGTCCCGCACCGGCGCGGCCAAGAGTACCGCCAGATGCAGATCCTTCACCGCGGGCTCAGCGGCCATCGTTTCCACGGCTGGCAGCCGCGCGCGAAAATAGGGCAGCCCACGCTGCAGTACCTTGCGCGCCAGGGACTCCAGCCCCTGCCGGCAGGCATCTTCGGGCATGGGAGGTGGTATGTCTTCGCGCCACACGATCGTGTGACAGCTTCCGTCGGCCCCCGCCATCCAGACCACGAGGGGATTGAACATCCGGTGCAGAATACGGCACATGCCTTCCACGTACTGCTCATATTCCGGAGGCAATTGCCCGATGTCACGGAAAAGACGGGTCATCCGCACGATCAGATCCCGGGCCTTCTCGTGCTGCGAAATGGTCTCCGCCGCAGTGCGCCTCAAGTCCATCTCCCGCCGCCGCCAGCGCGTGATATCCCGCGCCACCGCAAGGAGCCCGCGCACCTTGCCATTCTCGTCGTGCAACACCGAATGCACCTGTTCCACCCACACGTAGGAGCCGTCGGAACATTTCAGCTGGTACTCCACCGCCATGCCGCTGTCGCTGGTGGTGCATTCGCGCAAGGCAGCCTTCAGCTGCGGCCGGTCTTCCGGGTGGATCAGATCCTCCCATGCCTTTTCCTCCGTGAACAGTTCATCCACCCGCACACCCGTAAGACGTTCAAAAGCAGGGTTGGCCGCCAGGATCGAACCGTCCGTCCCGAATATCAGAACCGGATCGGAGGCTTCCCGGAAAAGCACGTTGAAACGTTCATCCGCGGCTTCCAGGGCGTAGGAGAGCCCGCGTTCCCGGCTGATATCCCGAGCCATGGCACGCACTCCCACCGTACTTCCATCCGGACCCCGCAGGGGGAAGAAGGAAAACCAGAACGTGCGACGCGTACCCGGCGGCGACTCGGTCTCCAACTCGATCCCCCGTAGAGGTGTCCCGCGGAGCACGGCAGCCCAGCAGGAATCGAACTTCTCTCGCGAGGAGGAGTCCAGCAGATCGACCAGCATCTCCGGCACAGAGCCGGTCTCCTCTCCACCCGTGGCCCGCGCCAGCGCCGGGAGACCGGACACGATCCTTCCCCGGGGGTCACATTCGAAAAACACTATCCGGCTGCGCAGCTCGGCAAGCTCCTCCCCCAGCCTGTCCCACAGGTCATCCGCATCGACGGTAACCAGCATCCCGGCCTCGGGATCCGGGTCCGCGGGACGCACACCCAGGCGGAAAAACCTGTCCGCAAGAGGAATCCAGATGCCGTCGGACCCGACCCGCGGACTGCCGGTCATGCCTATCTGCGCAATCTGCCGCTCCAACCCGGAAAAGCGCTGAAGCAACTTCACCGCGCGGCGGTTGGCACAGGTGACGCGTCCGCCAGGGGACACGAGGAAAACCGCGGTACCCGGGCTGTCCGGCAGCCGCTCCTCGGGCATGGATTCATTGTCGCGCGAAGCGTCCATCTCAATTCGCCGAACCGCCAGGCATCCAGATGGCCCCGGGAGTAAAAAGTGCCACAATCGCCGGCCGTGGACCAGTCGCAATGCGGCCGCTGAACGAGTCGTCAGCCACGCCGCTTGCCCGCCGGCTCATTCCCCCGGTTACGGGCGGGGGACGTTCTCACCCCGCTTGCAGACGCGGACCTCGGCGGCTGCTCCGGCAAAGAGTAGATGTCATGGGAAACCTCTCCAGGAGGATCCACCCGGCTCAGTTCCTGCGGCTCCAGACAGATCCCCCACTCGCGGCAGACCGCCCGCAAACGGGCCCCGTAGTGTTTATCAGACGGACTCATCTCTCGCGCTCGCAACCGCGGCGATCACGTTGCTTACTACACAGTCCCGGTCCGTCCCGTCAAACCTTTCCACCACCCTTTTTCACACATTCCCTCCAAGCCATTCTGGAATCCGCCACGAGGGCAGAATCGGATCATGCCCCCCCAACAGCGGCGCATGCTGGCGCCATCCGGATCCGGCCAACCCCGCCACCATGGCGGCGTTGTCCGTGCAGAATTGCGGTTCGGCA
>DTYT01000017.1 GCA_012961745.1 Kiritimatiellia bacterium
GGCATACCCGACGGATGGGAGGTGATGGACGAGTTCGGCAACCTGCGCGACCCGGCCCTGGATCCCTACGATCCGACCGACGGCGCGCTGGACCCGGACGAGGACGGCCTGTGTAACCTGGAGGAGTACCTGGTCCGTAACGCACAGGTCGGTCACCCGCCGTCCGATTTCGGCTATCCCGGCGCGGTATGGGACTATGCCACCGATCCGTTCAATGCGGATTCCGACGGCGACGGCATGCCCGACGGATGGGAGGTGTGGTTCGGACTCCATCCGATGGATCCGGTGCCGGCCGAGTACGGCGGCTCGATCACGCGCTACGATGCCCTGTCGGCCCAGGGGGACCTGGACGGCGACGGGTTGTGGAATCTGCGCGAGTACCAGGTGCGCTACTACCTCGACTCCCAGTCCTCGACTTCAGAGATCTACGGACTGAGCACCTCGCCCTGGAACCCCGACAGCGACGGGGACGGTCTGGAGGATGGGGAAGAGGACCGCGAATTCCGTTCCAATCCGGTGCTCGAGGATTCCGACGGCGACGGGTTGGCGGATGGTACCGCCGAAACCGGCACGTGGGCCGAGGTGGAGAGTTCCCCCCGGACCAACATGAGCTACCAGTACGTGGCATGCAGTACCTGCACCTGGGAACAGGCCCGGTCGAAGGCCGCGGTCTACCATCCCGGCTACATCTACTGCCAGGGACATCTGGCCACGGTGACCTCGTCCGACGAGAACCAGCGCGTGGCCTCAGTTGTACCCGCGGGGGCCACCGCCTATCTGGGCGGTTACAATCCCGGGGCGGTCTCCGACGAGTGGTACTGGGTAACGGGGGAAGACTTTGTCTATTCCAACTTCCCCTCCGGCTCGCCCACCATCGTATCGGGAGTCACGAACTACCTGGCCATTTCGGCGGCGGGTTCCTGGGAAAGCGTAACCGGGCAGGTGGACGGCTACGTGATAGAGTGGGACTGCCTGCCGAGTGCCACCAACCACTTCGACCGCGCCCTGAACGACCTGTGGATGTTGACCTGGCCCTCGGGTGACGACTGGCCGCACTGGACCCGGGTGGAGCCCGAGGCCGACAGCCTCATTCCCCCGCCCCGGTGGGGGGCCGCGGCGGTGTACGTGCCGGTGTTCGAGACCAAGAATCCCCGCGACGACGATGCCGGGGGCGGCGGGGCGACGATTCTGCTCGACAACCGCAAGCTGCTGGTGTTCGGCGGACAGGATGGAGTCTATCGCTATAATGATATCTGGGAGTTCCTGGTCCGCTCCAACTGCTGGCGCCGCAGTTCGTCGCAACTCGAGGCACCCGCCGGTCTCAGCCAGCACGCGGCCGTGCTCTTCCTGGGTTACAAGGATACCAAGCCGGACAGCTGCGAATGCTCCTGGGTGCCCTACGAGTGCGACGGTGAGGGGTTCCTGGAACCCAAATCGCGGCCGTGGGCGGACAGCCGCAGCTTCGACTGGACGTTCCTGTTCGGTGGATGGGACATGGAGCACGCCTACCGCGGATGGCAGTCGTCAGGCTTTTTCTTCAAGTCGGATGACAGTGAAGCCGTGGAAGAGACCTGCTACGCGGACAGCGAGTCGACCGAGTACGTGGAGCACAAGACCGAGGTCCACCCGGGATGGACTGTCAGCGTAACCTCGGTCCAGGTGGACTGGGCGGGGCACGATGAGGTGGAGTCCTGCCGCATCTTCGGGGGGCCATACACCAGGATCTACGAGCAGCTCCACGGCATGATAACCACCTACTACACCAACCAGTATCTGGGCACCAACGGCTTTTTCTTCGCGGGGATGGCCGGGGCGGGCTTGTGCGAGCCCATCCTGCAGGCGTGGCTGGAATTCCGCCTGGATTCGGCCACCACCGCCGCGGTGGATATTTGCGTGTCTGCGGAGTTTAACCCGCGGTCGGGGGTGGAAATGGCCAACTACTATAAGCACAAGCCGGGCGAAAGATTCGTATCCAACGGCTGGTACTTCAACAGCTCGTCGGTTTACTACACGATCGAGGCGGGCCTGGATCAAGGCAGCGTGTTCACGGTGGATGTTATCAGCGCGGTGAGCGAGGCGGTGGGACGCTACGGCTTCCGCGATGCTGACGGGTTGGGCTTCATCGTGATCGCCAGCAACCTGAACGGCAGCACCGCCTTCATCCAGCAGGACAGCGCCCGGCTGCGCGTCTTCTACCGGCCGGCCTACCGGGTGGATGCCTACTGGGAAGGCGCCGACTATGTCGGGGCTGAGTACGTTGATCGCGCTCCGAGCCAGCGCA
>DTYT01000018.1 GCA_012961745.1 Kiritimatiellia bacterium
GTACCTGGAGAGGCTCCTCAGCCGGACCCGCTCTCCTGATTACATGCGCGGGAGTCGCTCCCCGGAACGCTTCCGCGGCATCCTACCCCCGTCTATCAGTCACGAGGGATATTCATCGCCGGTTCACAGCTACTGGGATGATTTCTGGGCACTCCGCGGGCTGAAGGATTTCCACGCCGCAGCGATCACGATGGAAGACGAGGAAGGGGCCGAATGGGCCAGCCGGCAGTACGAGCTCCTGCGCTCGGCACTCAGCAACTCGATCCGCGCCACGATCCAGACCGCCGGGATCGACTATGTCCCGGCCTCGGCCGATAAGGCCGATTTCGATCCCACTTCGGTCTCCATCGCCTTCTTCCCTTGCGAGGAGCAGGATCTCTTGCCGACCGCAGCGGTTGTCCGGCTCTACCGCCGCTACAGTGCTGACTCCGAGAAGCGCATTCTTCCGGGCTGGAAGGGGGCCTATACGCCCTACGAAGCCCGCAATATCAACGCATTGTGCCTGCTCGGGATGCGCTCCGAGGCGCTAGCCCTGCTCCGATTTCTCCTGGCGGGCCGCCAACCTCTCGAATGGAATGCTTTCGCTGAAGTAGTTCACGGGGACAAGCGCCGCGGCGCCTACATAGGAGACCTGCCGCACACTTGGGTCGGAGCGGTGCTGGTGACGGCGGTGCGCAATATGGTCGCTCTGGAGCAGGGAAGGCGACTGATTCTGTTGGCCGGCATCCCTGAAGAGTGGCTCCGATCCCGGGACGGCATCGCAGTAAGCAACCTGCCGACCCATTTCGGCCGCCTTACCATGAATGCCCGCCTGCGAGGATATACGTTGAAGGTGACCATCTCGGGGGAAGTGCACCCGCCAGCCGGAATAGTGATCCGTTGGCCGATCGAGAAACCCTCCCAGGTAGTCGCGGACGGCGAGAACTGGTCCAATTTCAATGCTCGCAGCTGCTACCTGCCACGGGTTCCCAAAGAAGTCACCGCCTACTGGTAGGAATCCGCATCCTCCCCGAGCGCTTATCCGGGAGCGAGCCGTGCCGTCGGCAGCAGGAGCGACCGGGACGCCGGTTCCACGACCTTTCCCGAATCAGGTGGCCAACTCAATCACCGGGGATTCGTAGTCTACCGGGGGACGAAAGCCCAGCAGTACCAGGCAAGTTGCCGCCAGACTGGCGATTCCCAAGTCCTGCCTGTCACTCAGCCGCCAACGCCGCATGTCAGCCGGATCGTAAACATACACCGGAACCGGATTCAACGAATGGCTGGTTTTTGCCTTGGGCTGACCGGTCCCGGGGTCCAGGACGACCTGGCTGCTGCCCGCCTTCCTCTCGAACATATCGTCGGCATTCCCGTGATCAGCCGACACCACCAGGATTCCGCGGGCTTCGGCGACGGCCTCCCGCACTCGCCCGATACACAGATCCACCGATTCGACTGCTATCTCCACGGCCTGCAACACCCCGGTATGGCCGACCATGTCACCGTTGGCATAGTTGAGACGTATGAAGCGATAAGCGTTATCCCGGATAGCCTCGGCCACTCGGTCGGTGATTTCAGCGGCCTTCATCCACGGGCGCTGTTCGAAGGGTACCCGATCCGAAGGAATCTCAATGTAGTCCTCCAGCTTCTCGTCGAATTTGCCCGACCGATTGCCATTGAAGAAATAGGTCACGTGACCGAACTTCTGCGTCTCGCTGATCGCCATCTGGGTTACGCCGCTGGCCACCAGGTACTCGCCCATGGTCCGGTCGATGGCCGGCGGGGCCACGAGGAACTTCTTGGGAATATGCAGATCGCCGTCGTACTCCATCATCCCTGCATAGAGCACCTTGGGATAAGGATCTCGCCGGAACGCCGAGAAATCGGGTTCCTCGAACGCCCGGCTGATCTCGATTGCCCGGTCGCCCCGGAAATTGAAAAAAATGACACTGTCGTTATCCCTCACCGGTCCCACCGGTGTGCCCTGTTCGTCCACCACAACAAAAGGCGGCAGATCCTGATCGATTATCCCCGGTGATTCGCGGCGGTAAGTCTCAACCGCCTCGCGGGCCGTCCTGAATCCGCGTCCTTCCCCCTTGACGTGCGTGCGCCAGCCCCTCTGCACTATTCGCCAGTCCGCCTCATAGCGGTCCATGGTCACTTTCATCCGCCCGCCGCCCGAGGCTATCCGGTAGTCAAAGTCGCCGGTCCGGCTGATCTCCGCCAGAACCCCCTCCAAGTCGTCAAGATAGACCAGTGCGGATGTCGGCGGCACATCCCGGCCGTCAAGCAGAACGTGTACCCTGACCCGCTTGACTCCCTCCTGTGCCGCATGACGGATGAGCGCCTTGAGCTGATCTATGTGACTGTGGACGTTGCCATCTGAGAGGAGCCCGATGAAATGCAGCGTCGAACTGTGGTGTAAGCAATTCGAAATCAGTTCCTTCCACACCGGCCCGCGGAAAAGCGCTCCGCTGTCGATCGCCTTGTTGACGAGGCGGGCTCCCTGGTCATAGACCCGGCCCGCACCGATGGCATTATGCCCCACCTAGCCGATAACGAACAAATGGTAGAAGAAACGGCA
>DTYT01000019.1 GCA_012961745.1 Kiritimatiellia bacterium
GATTCCTTTTGCCCGCCGGTGCTTTCTTCTAAGGATAAGCTGACCGAGGGATGGGGCCTCTGCGGCCCGTGAGCGAGGCGGACTGGTGGGAGGAAAGGTTCGTCAAGCAACGGTTGGCGCGGAAGCCCGTCGGCGAGATGCTGGCGAGGGGACGCGGGCCGCAGTAAGAGCCCGCGCCCCATCCGGCTTTCAGCGCTGGAAGGTGCCCATCAGTTCGCCCCGGGCCAGAATGTGGCCCTGGATGGCCTTCTCCACGTCCTGCTTGGTGGCCGTGGGGCCCAGGTCGAGCACGGTATCCAGTGCGTATACCTTGAAGAAGTAGCGATGCGGCTTGCCCGGGGGAGGGCAGGGTCCTCCATACCCGTGACGCCGGAAGTCGTTAATTCCCTGAATGCTCCCGTCGGGCAGCTTGGGATCGGCGGGAACGGCCTCGGGCAGGCCGGTCTTGTCCGGTGGTATGTTGAAAATGACCCAGTGAACCCAGGTTCCCACGGGGGCATCGGGATCGTCACAGATCAATGCGATACTGCGGGTGCCTTCCGGGATCTTCTCCCAGGTGATGGGCGGAGACAGGTCTTGTCCCAGGCAGCTATACTTGGCGGGAATGGCATCGCCGGCGGCGAAGGCCGCGCTGGCTACAAGTATTTCCATCATGACTCCCTCCTTCCGACTTCGGGCGAAGCGCGCCCCTCCGGCCGGGTATTATGAGCATACCGGGTGGGGGCTGGCAAGATTGCCGGGCACCGGAATCGGCTCGCCGTACTACCTCTACCGGCCTGCTATTTCATTATATGCGCGGTATTCGCTTGCAAAGCGCGGGGCTAGTCCGATACTTCAGGCAGGGAACGCATATGAGGCGGGACAAGTTCTATATCACGACGCCGATCTATTATGTGAACGACCGGCCGCACATCGGTCACGCTTACACCACCATTCTGGCCGACGTGCTGGCGCGCTATCACCGCCTCATGGGTATTCCCACGTTTTTCCTCACCGGTACCGACGAGCATGGGCAGAAGGTCGAGCGCGCCGCCCGCGAAGCGGGCATCACCCCCCAGGAGCAAGCTGACCGGACAGTGGTCCGCTTCCGGGAATTGTGGAAGCGGCTGCAGATCACCAATGATGACTTCATCCGTACCACCGAACAGCGCCACAAGCGGGTGGTGCAGGCGCTTTTGCAGAAGCTTTTCGACAAAGGCGAGATCTACGAGGGTGAATACGACGGCTGGTACTGCACCCCCTGTGAGCGGTTCTTCACCGAAAAGGACCTGGTGGAAGGCAACTGCCCGGAATGCCATCGCCCGGTTGAGCGGATAAAGGAGAAGAATTACTTCTTCCGAATGAGCCGTTACCAGGACTGGCTCATCCGCTACATTGAGGAGCATCCGGGATTCATCCGGCCGGATTTCCGTCGGAACGAGACGCTGGGATTCCTGGCGAAATCGTTGGGTGATTTGTGTATTTCGCGGCCCAGGCAGCGGCTTTCCTGGGGGATTGATCTGCCGTTCGACAAGGACTACGTCACCTACGTTTGGTTCGATGCGCTGGTGAACTACATCAGTGCCGCCGGCTATCGGTTCGAGCCCGCGAAGTTTGAGCGGTGGTGGCCCGCGATCCACCTGATCGGGAAGGATATCCTGACCACACATTCGGTGTACTGGCCGACCAGGCTCAGGGCGGCCGGCGTGGATATGCCGGAAATGATCTTCGCGCACGGCTGGTGGCTGGTGGGCGAAAGCAAGATGAGCAAGTCGCTGGGCAACGTGGTCAACCCGATGGACATGATAGAGAAGTACGGGGTGGACGCGTTCCGCTACTACCTGATCGTCGAAATGATCCTGGGCCAGGACGCAAGCTTCACGGAAGAGGCTTTCATTCGTCGCTACAATACCGACTTGGCCAATGACCTGGGAAACGCTTTGAGTAGAGTGCTGGGAATGACGCGCCGTTACCTGGCCGGCACTCTGCCGAACCCTTCCTTGGTCGCTCTGGAGAGGTCAGAGGATCAGGCGGTCTGGGAGGAGTGTCAGAAGGCGGTGGAAGGAATCGAGCGCTGCCTGGAGGAAATGCGCCTGGACAGCGGGGTGGCTGGTGTGGCTTCAGCGGTAAGGGCGGTCAATCGGTACCTGGAGCACCAGAAGCCGTGGGAATTGCGCAAGAGAGGGGACAGCGCCCGGATCCGGCAGGTTCTCTATACCGCGGGGGAATGTCTGCGCGTGTGTGCGGGATTGCTTCAGCCGGTGATGCCCTCCAAAATGGCTGCCTTGCGCGGCGTGCTGGGACTGGCGGGGGGCGCGCCGGAGTGGCGTGATCTGCGGCAATGGGGAAAGCTGCCGGGGGGCAGTCTGCCCGGGACTGGGATGATCCTGTTCCCGCGCATCGAGCGGTCGGGGGCCGTGGAACCGGCCGCGACGGAGGCAAGGGAAAGGGGCGTCGAGCAGGCCGAGAACCGCAAGGCAACGGACCGGCGAAAGATGAGGCAGAACGTAAGTTTCGAGGAGTTTTCCAGGCTGGATCTGCGCACGGCGAAGATCCTCAACGCCGAGAAGGTATCCGGCACCCAGAAACTCCTGCGCCTCGAAGTGCTGGTCGGTGACCAACGCAGACAACTGGTCGCCGGTATCGCCGAGCACTACCGGCCCGGTGAACTGGTGGGCAAGACCATCGTCATCGTGGCCAACCTGGAGCCGGCGCGCATCCGCGGCATAGAATCTCAAGGTATGCTACTGGCCGCGTCCAAGGGCGAGCGGCTGAGACTGGTTACGGTGGACGGCGAGATCACCAGCGGGGCCGTGGTCAAGTAGGCCGGACACCCCGCGCTCACAGCCGGAACTTCCCGTCGGAAATGACCGGTCGGCCGTCAATGTAGAGTGTGCCGCCGCGGCGCAGATCCTTGATCATGTCCCAGTGAATCGCGGAACGGTTGCGGCCGCCGGTCTCCGGGTAGGAGTTTCCCAGTGCCAGGTGGACCGTTCCCCCAATTTTCTCGTCGAAGAGGATGTTCCGGGTGAAGCGCTGAATACGCATGTTGGTGCCGATGCCCAGCTCGCCCACCCGGCGCGCTCCCGGATCGCTGTCCAGCATGGAAAGAAGAAACTTCTCATTCTTCTCGGCCGAGGCTTCCACCACTCGGCCGCGGCGGAATACCAGGCGGATGCCGGCTATCTCCCGCCCGGCATGACAAACCGGAAAATCATAGGCGATGTGCCCCTCGACGGAACCCTCTACGGGGCCGGTGAAGATCTCGCCGCTGGGCATGTTGTGCGTTCCCGGCGAGTTGATGAACCGGCGTCCCTCGATGGACATGCGCAAGTCGGTATCGTCACCGACGATGCGCACCCGGCGGGCTCCCTCGAGTCTGGCTATCATCCGTTCCTGGCGCCGGGCCAGCGCCTTCCAGGCGGAGACCGGCTTGGGATCGTCGGCGAAGGTGGCCTGATAGACGAAATCCTCGAACTCGCTCAGACTCATTTCGGCATCCTGCGCGTAGGCCTGGGTGGGATAAAGGGTCAGGACCCAGGGCTTCTTCAGCAGCCGGTCACGGAGGGTACGATGGGTCTTGACCAGGAGCGCCTGTCTCCGCGGATCCACGCGGGAAAGCGCCCGGGTATTAGGCGAAGAAGCGATGCGGATACTGGCGTCAACCGTACGGACAAAGGCCCGGTGATACGCAGTCACCGTGGTGAAGTGATGCCGCCGGCCGAAACGGAGGAAGATTTCGTTCAGTGCGGCCGGTGCCATACGTACCACCGGAAACGCTCCCGCGCGGATCAGTTCAAGGTAGACTGCCTTGACAAGCGGCTCGGCCTGCGGCGTGGCATCCACACTTACGGTCTGACCCTCGCGAGCCCGGATGGAATAACGAACCAGTATACGGGCGAGATTGCGCACCCGCGGATCTTCCATCTACCCGACTCCTTTCCCCTGGAGCAGACGGCTGCCCGATACAGTGTGTCCTCAGCGCTCGCCGATGGAGAACATCGCCTCCAGATCGTGACGCGAGTAGACCCGGAACGCAATCAGGGTTTCCGAACGGATGATTCCGGGGACCTTCAGCATGTGATCGGTCACCAGCTCGGCCATACTCTCGTTGTCCGGGGCGCGGATGATCGCCACCAGATCATAGCGCCCGGCCACCGAGTAGACTTCGCTGATGCCCCCCATTTCCGCCAGGACGTCCGCGACCGAATGAACCTTGTCGCGTTCTACCGTCAACAGCACGATCGCCGTCACCATAGTTTCCCTAGCTCCTTTTGACCGGTGAGGGTCTGCTTTTGCACCTGCGGCCATTATATCGCCGCGGCAGGCGCCTGCCAGCCGGATTTTGTGCACGGAAGAGGAATGGGCCCCTGACAAGAGCCTTGCAATGGCGCAGCCTGCTGTTACGATCCCGGGGAGGGCGTATCGCCTTGACTTGCGGGACGCGGCCATGAAGCGACAGACCAGCCGCCTGCTTATAGTGCTCCTTTTGTCGGCCGCTGCGGGGTCTGGGGAGACGGCGGGCCGTTCCGGGAATACGCTGGGCGCCGAGGGGGCCAACCTGCTGCTCAATCCGAGTTTCGAGAAACCGGATCATACCGGGCGACTGCCCGCGGACTGGGTGGTGTTCGCCGTCGATGGAACAGCGCGGATGCGACTGACGTCCGAGGACGTGCTCGATGGTGAAAAGTCGCTGGCAGTGCGCATGCTGCCGCGGCGGGGAATGGTGGTGGGGATACTGAGTATTCTTCCAGTGGAATCCAGCTTCCGTTACGATTTCAGCGTACACTGTAAGCGTGCTTCCAGGCGTTTCTCTCCGGGAGCGGGTTACATCCAGCTGGTAGTCGAGTGGCTGGATGGATCGGGAAAGGAATTGGCCCGTTCGCAGAGCCGACGACTGCCGCTGGCGCATCTTTCCCGCCGCCGCTGGAAGAAACTGGAAATCAGGCGGTTGCGTCCGCCACGGGGTGCCCGGAATGCGAATTTCGGGGTGCAGTTCTGGCCGGAAGGCGCCCGCGGGGAGGTGTATGTGGACCGCGCCGTGGTACTAGTTCGCTAGCCCGGGGTGAGGATGCCCATGATGGCACGGCTCAGGACCGGAATCGCCGCGGTGGTGATCTGCGTGGGCATGACGGCCGGCGGATATGGGGAAACCCCCTTACGGGTGACCACGACGATTTTTCCCTTGTACGACTGGACCCGTCAGGTGGCCGGCGATCTGGCCGAAGTGGTCCAGATGGTGCCTCCTGGAGCCAATGCCCACCTGTACGCTCCACGCCCCGGAGACCTGGTGCAACTTCACCGCAGCGATGTGTTCATCTATCTTCATCACTTGATGGAGCCGTGGGCGCCGGAACTCGCCTCGTCCGCGGGGGGGAGCCGCCTGCGCGTGGTCGAGGCGGCCGCGGACCTGAGGCTGCAGCCGTTGGGCGGCAGCCAGGCGGAGGAGGGGGAGGCGCGACTGGATCCGCACGTGTGGCTGGATCCACTCCTCGCCGTGCAGATGGTCCGCCGGATTGCCGCGGCGCTGGTCGAAGCGGATCCGGCGCATGCTTCCCACTACACCGCCAACGCGGGCCGCTACGTTACGCGGTTGGAAAGTCTGGTCGAACATATCCGGTGGTCACTTGGCGACTGTGCGACGCGTACAGTGTTCTACGCCGGGCCGTTCCCGTTCGCCTATTTCGCACGACGCTACGACCTGGACTTCCATGCGCTTTATCGGGGTGCTTCCGGAGAGGCGGCAATCGGCGCGGCCGACTTGGCCCGCCTGATTCAGAAAGTGCGAGGCCAGAGGGTGAGGGTAATTTTCCATGCGGAGCTCTTCGATCCGAAGGCCGCACGGGCGATTGCCGCCGAGACCGGCGCGCGGCTGGTTCCCCTGCACGGCCTGCACAACCTGACTGCCGGACAGGAGCGCCGCGGGTTGACTTACGTGGATCTCATGGAAAGGAATGTGCAAAAGTTGAAGGAGGCCCTGGGATGTCGGGGACGGGCGGGCCGGTAGTGCGTACCGAGAACCTGCATGTGGAACTTGGGGGCACCGAGGTTCTCCGCGGCCTTTCCTTTGCGATGGAGGCCGGCGATTACGTAGGGATTGTCGGCCCCAACGGCTCCGGCAAGACCACGCTGTTGAAAACCATTCTGGGTTTCATCGCACCTGTCGCGGGCAGGGTCGAGCTTTGGGGTGAGAACCCGCGGGCTTTCCGGGATTGGCGACGGGTAGGCTATGTGCCGCAGATCGGTCCCACATCCACGCTCAAGCTGCCGCTGACCGTCGGGGAACTGGTGAGCCTGGGACTGCTTGCCGGAAGATGGATGCCGTACTGGAGCAGAGGGGGCGCAGGGGGCGCTATCCGGGCGGCGCTGGAGGCCATGAAAGTTTCGGATCTGGCGGCAAACCGGGTGAACTCCCTGTCCGGCGGGCAGCAACAGCGCGCGCTTCTTGCCCAGGCGCTGGCCCGGGGGCCGGAGCTTCTGCTGATGGACGAGCCCACCGCGGCGCTGGATCCATCCTTCCGCGAGCATTTCTACCGGACGGTGGAACGGCTGAACACGGAGAATGGCACCACGGTTATCATGGTGACACATGACCCCGCGACCATCGGGCTCTATGCCCGACGCCTGCTTTACATCGACCGGCGCCTCGTATTCTACGGAACTTTCGAGGAGTTCTGCAAATCGGCCGAGATGGCCGGCTATTTCGGCGAGTTCCAACAACACCAGATCTGCCACCAGCATGGCGGGGGCGGCCGGGGGGGATTGAACTGCTCCAGTTCCACTTCGCGCGGCGCGCCCTGCTGGCCGGTGTCGGCATCGGCGTGAGTTGTGCTTTGCTCGGGGTCTTCCTGCTCCCGCGTCGTTTTGCCTTGATGGGTGAGGGACTGGGGCATTGCGCGATCGGGGTGGTAGGGCTGGCTCTCTTTTTCGGGTGGACCCCTCTGCCGGTGCTCCTTCCGGCCCTGGTGGTGGCGGCGTTCGTCATACGGTGGTTGTCCTCGCGGGCGGTGCTGTACGGAGATGCGGCCATCGGCATGGTGGCGGTGACCGGGATGGCCGTGGGTATACTGCTGGCGAGTACCGGCAGGGGATTCAACGTGGACCTGATCAGCTACCTTTTCGGAGACATACTGGCGGTCAGCCGCAGCGAGAGCATGGTATCGGCGGTACTGTGTGTGCTGGTGGTAGGGGCAACCGCGGTCTTCTACTACGACATGGTGGCGATCACTGTGGACGAGGAGCAAAGCCGGGTTCTGGGGGTGAACGTGAAGCTCGTGGACGCGGTGCTGGCGGTTCTGATCGGACTGACCGTGGGCGTAGGGATCAGGACTGTGGGGGCCTTGCTGATTTCGGGGCTCCTGGTCTTCCCGGCAGCCAGCGCACTCCAGGTGGCGGGCAGCGTCCGGGGAGCCCTCTTCGTCGCGGCTGCGGTGGCGGTTGCAGCGGTGGCGGGCGGGATCTGGGCGGCCTTCCAGTTCAATTGGCCTGCCGGGCCGAGCATAGTAGTGGTCTGCGGGGTCTTTTTCGTGGGGTGTGTGGCTTTCGGCAGGGCCAGGGGACCAGCGCGCCCCGCCGGGTAGGCTGCCCAACCTCAGGTTGCAACGCTCACGTCGCTCAGCCGCGTGATGAGCCGGTGGAGATCGCCGGTGATCTTTTCGACATCGAATTCTTGTGCGGCTTTGGCACGCGCGCTGCGACCCATGCGGCGGCGGAGCTCGCGATCATTCACCAGCTGTTGCAGTTTCTGTTGAAATTCCGGCGGCGACTCGGGGTCGAAGAGAAAGCCTTCCCGGCCGTCAGTGACGATCTCGCAGATCCCTTTCAACCGAACCGCAAGCACGGGGAGAGCCGCCATCATTGAATGGATCAAGGCACCGGTCACGTGGAAGTGGTCGGTATAATGTCCCGCGCGCATGACCAGTCCGACATCCGCGGCGTTGAGGTGCTGGTTGAGTTCTTCGTGCGAAGGCAGCCATCCGGTGAATACCACGCGCTCGGCGATGCCGCCGCGTACGGCGGCCTCTTGGAGGGGATTGTATTCCGGTCCGGATCCGATTACGAGAAACTTGATCCGCGGGTCGCGTCGCATGGCCGCCGGCAGCCATTCCATGATCCGGCGGAGGCCCTTGTTGGGATGCAGTATCCCGTGATGGCAGAGAACAACGTCGTCCGGTCCGAATCCCAGGCGCCTGCGCACATGGTCGGCCGCCACCGGGCGAAAGACTTCCGGCAACACCGCGTCGCGGATCATCGCCGTCTTGCCGGGTGGAATACCACGTTCGATCAGGTATTCGCGGCAGGCGAGGGTGTGGGTCAGCAGGCAGATGCACCGCCGCCATCCGGCTTCGTCCAGAGCCCTTGAGATGTGGACGAAGGGTTTCAGCCATGGGGACCCTTCGGCGTAGATTTCGGCAAAAAAGTCGGCAACGGTCTGCATCACGGGTCGGCCGGAAGAGAGGCTGAGCAATAGTGTCTGACCCGGCAGGGCGCTCTCATCGATCCATATGAGCCGCATCCGCTTGGCTCGACAATACAGTCCGATCCAGGGGAGGCAGAAATACCACGCCAGCGCCTTGAAGAATTTGTCTCGCATGCGGCTGCGATCCACCGCAAAGGGAACGAACACATATCTCACCCCCGGGATTTTCAGCTCCTCCCGGAACCTGCGGCGATTGGGCCCGAAGTAATAGACCGTAAATTTTTCCGCCAGACGGCGCAGGAGGCGGGGTATCATGGGATAAAGCTCGGCATGGTCGGCTATGCCGTAGCGGAATGCGAATGCGACGCGCGGCCTGGCGCCGGCCGCTCGGTACTCCGTCGGGCCCCCGTCCCGATTCTGGTCTCCGCTCGTCATACGATACGGCTGCGATGCGGCACGATCGCTTTTCGGTGCGGCATGAAGCTAGCACGGCGGCGCGCGCCGGGGCAAGGACCACCGCGGGGCCGGGGGGCTGGAATTCGGTCGTCGCATGATAGAGGGCGACGTGCCGGCAGGAGGGCCGGGCGAGCCGGATGCATCCGGGGGGGGACACGCCCCGCGCCCCCTGCTACTGCTCGGTGGGGAAGATAATACCGCGGAGGATCACCCGCTGGCAGAGCAGGAAGACCAGCAGGGTGGGAATGGCGGCCACCAGCAGCGCCCCGTAAACCACCGGTTGGCCGGACTGTTGCTGGAGCTGGTAGAGCCAGACCATGATTGTCCACATGCGGGGATTCTGGCAGATCAGCAGTGCGAACATGAAGTTGGTATAGGCTACGGTGAAGGCCTGGAGGGCTATCACTGCGAGGATGGGCCCGGACATCGCCAGCGTTATGTGGCGGAACATGCGCCATTCACCGGCCCCGTCCAAGGCGGCGCTCTCATATAGTTCACGCGGGAGGGAGTCGAAGAATCCCTTGAGCAGGAAAATCGAGTAACCGTGTGCAATTCCGGGAAGCACAAGCGCCGGGAAGGTGTTCAGCAGACCCAGGTTGCGCAGCAAGAGGAAAAGGGGGATTTGGGTGATCACCGGCGGGAAGGCCATGGTGAGCATCATGAAAAGCAGCCAGCGATAAGTGGACGCCGGCCGGTAGCGGCTCAACGCGTAGGCAGCCGCCGGATTGACCACCAGGGCGCCCAGGACCGCCAGGATACAGTAGATGGCGGTGTTGCGGATGGCCCGGCCCCGGACGAGAACATAATCCAGCACCGTACGGATGTTGCGGGTGACGAATTCACGCCGCAGCCGGGAGCGATGGTGCAGGAACCAGCGGTAGTGAAGCTGCTGTTGCGGGGGGATGATGCTGGGGAAGTCGGCATACGCAGTGCCCAAGCGGCGGTTGAGTTCCTGGATGGTCCCGAAGCGGCGGCGGAGGTACTTGCGGAATTGATCCTCCAGGGTCCACAGCCGGAGGCTTTGCACCGGGGCGCGATACAGGCGGCCGGTGTCCGGGTCCTTCCAGCCGGATACGAAGTCGGACCAATCCTCCACTCGCCGTCCGGAGAAGGGCGGGCTCTCCACCAGGGGAACCTGCGGGAAGCCCGCATAGGATGTGCCGTATACGCGGTTGAGGGCACTGATGTCTCCGTAACGGGCCTCAAGATAAGCCTGGTAATGATCGCGGGCATCCGGAGTGACCCGGATCCACAGGAGGTTGAGGGTATGACGGACGAATTCTTCCCAGTCTGCTCTCTCGGCGGGGGTGAGCGCCTGGGGGTATTGCGCGGGAAGATGTATCTCGTCATAGGAGCCATAGGAGGTGCGATGGATCCGATTGTAGCGAGCAATGTCCCGCGAGTAGCGGGTCTTCAGGAAGAGCGTCTTGTAAAAGCCCTCCACTGCGGCCGCGAAGCATAGTCCCGGCGGTTGCCGTTTCTTGAATTCCCAGAACGCCTGCAGATAGCCGGTGCCTGCGGGCAGGCGCCGCCGCGTGTAGTAGTCCTCGGGCACTATGAACAGGGCGTTCCACTCCACGAAATCGGTACCCAAGGTCTGGTTGAGAGCGTCGAGATCGCCACCGAAGCGACGAAACAGCAGGTTGCGGAAGCGACGGAGCAGAAGGGGGGTAGTGCGGCTGATCGGTGCCTGGACCATCCCGCAGGTATAGGCGTACGGCGGTAGCGGGATCTCATGCAGGAAGCCCAGCCACTCCTCGACCAGCAACGGCACGGGATTCGGAGGCTGCAGGTCGGCAAAGGTACGCAGTGAAGAGTGGTAGACGATGTTGGCGGTATTGACCGATTCGTTGAAGAGGGATTCGACGAATTTGCGATAGAGCGCGGTGTCGTCGGTAAGAAACTGCGGGATCAGCCCCGGTTCCGACAAATCCACCGGAGAGCGGGTGCTGCCGCTGACCACCGTCAGGAGGGGATACACCATCAGGGTGGCTCCCAGCGCGAGGACCAGATAGAGCAGAAGGGTGCGTACGCCTCCTCCGAAACCGCGCCGTGCGACTGTTGAGCGAAGCGGCATGTCAGCTTGCCCCGCTTCTCATACGGGTGCCCGCCAGGACTCTGAGCTGGTACACGGTGAAGGCGATCAGCAGGAATGCAAGCATCCATGCCATCGCCGTGGCGGGACCGAATTTCAGGAATATGAAGGCCTTGTAGAAGATGTACAATCCGGCCACTTCGGTTCCGGCCGCGCCGCCGGTGAGCGCCAGGATGTTGGCGGTGGCATAGACCCAGGCGGCGATGAAAATGCCGACGAAATTGATGATCAATAGCGGGCGCAGGATCGGTACCACTACGAAGAGAACCTTGTCAAGAGAAGATGCCCCATCCAGGTCGGCGGCGTCGTAATAGTCGTCGGACACCTGTTTCAGGGCCGCCAGGTAGATCAGGGAACC
>DTYT01000020.1 GCA_012961745.1 Kiritimatiellia bacterium
CCGTCGATGCGACGGATTCGCGGGTCCGGCCCACGGGCCTGGATTCCGCGCCGGCACCGATGCGGGGCAACGGCGGCGGCGGTTCAGGTTCCTTGACGGGTGCGGCGGGCGATTCCGGTGGAGGTTTCGCCCTTGCCTGCTCGACGCGCGGCAGCCCGCGGTCAACCCGGAGGAGACCCAGTCCCACCATCAAAATCCCCTCCAGAAGAATCACCAGCACCACGAGGGCAAAAGTGATTCCTTGAACATGGTGCACGCGCCGCTCCTCCCGGGTCTCTGCCCAAGATACCGCGGTGGGCACGTACCGGAACCTGACTGAGCCGACCACGACCACGTCCCCATAGCGCAGGCTGACTTCTCTTTCTCCCTTCCGTCCTTCGGCGTGCGCGTCGCCGCTGAACGCCGCTCGGATGCCGGAGGGCTCGCTCACCAGGGTAACCGCCGCTCCTTCCGGAGCATCCGGCAACTGCAGGTCGGCCTTTGCCAGATTTCCGACCACGAATCGCTGGTGGCCCACGGTGAGATGCCGTCCTGCCGGGCTGCCGCTTATGAATTCGAGCGTATACATCCCAATGTTGTCGCCGCCGGAGGAGCTTCTTCCTTGACCGCGCCGTTCAAGTTATCCACCATGCCCGGGCAATGTCCGGTCGGGAATCCAAGCCGAGTATGGAACAGTTGGCGGCTCTCTGCAAGCGGCGGGGGTTCATCTTCCCCGGTTCGGAGCTGTATGGGGGCATTAACGGCTTCTGGGACTACGGGCCGCTGGGGACGGAGCTCAAGCGCAACGTCAGGGAGGCCTGGTGGGAGGCAATGGTGCGGCTGAGGGATGATGTGGTCGGGCTGGATTCGGCGATAATCATGCACCCTCGCGTCTGGGAGGCATCCGGGCACGCGGAAGGCTTCACCGATCCCATGGTGGATTGCCGCAGTTGCCGGCGGCGGTTCCGCGTGGACCAGTTGTACGAGAATCTCGGGATTGAGTTGGAGCCGGGCAGTGTCGCGGACATGTCGCTCAAACTGCCGGCGGATGCGCGTTGTCCGGTGTGCGGATCGCGGGAACTGACCGAGCCACGGGCGTTCAATCTGATGTTCCGGACATTCGTCGGCCCGGTGGAGGACGATTCGGCTGCGGCGTATCTGCGACCGGAGACCGCCCAGGGGATTTTTGTACAGTTTCACAACGTGCTGAGCGTCTCGCGGATGAAGATTCCCTTCGGTATCGCCCAGATCGGCAAGGCTTTCCGCAACGAGATCAATCCGCGCAACTACACCTTCCGTTCGCGCGAATTCGAGCAGATGGAGCTGGAGTATTTCATCAAGCCGGGTACCGACGAGCAATGGCACGATTACTGGGTGGAGGAACGGTTGAAGTGGTACCGCGGCATCGGCCTTGCGGGAGATCATTTGCACCGTTACGTCTACGGGAAAGAGGAGCTGGCGCATTACGCCTCGGCCTGCGTGGATATTACCTACGATTTCCCCTTCGGGGCGCAGGAGCTGGAAGGCGTCGCCGCCCGCGGGGATTATGACCTCCGGCGGCACCAGGAATACAGCGGCAAGTCGTTGGAGTATTTTGATGCGGAGAGCGGACGGTCGTATATTCCCCACGTGGTGGAGCCCTCTGCCGGGGTCGACCGCATCATACTGGCTCTGTTGTGCGAGGCGTACCGAGAGGAATGGGTGCCGCGGGAAGCGCATGCCGGAAGTCGCCCGGAAATCCGGCCCGTGGAACCGGGAACGAATCCTCCGGAAGGCCTCGAGAAGCGGACGGTGATGGGATTCTCGCCGCGGGTGGCTCCGATCAAGGTGGCGGTGTTCCCTCTGCTGAAGAACCGTCCGCAGCTGGTGGAGAAGTCCCGCAGGATCTTCGAAGAATTGCGTCAACATTGGACCGCTTTTTGGGACATCACCGGTGCCATCGGCCGGCGCTATCGCCGGCAGGACGAGGCCGGAACCCCTTTCTGTATTACCGTCGATTTTCAAACATTGGACGACGACACGGTCACCGTGCGCGACCGTGACACCATGCAGCAGGAGCGCTTCACGGTCAGCGAGTTGCCGAGGGTTCTGGAACAGAAGGGGTTGCCCTGACCGGCGAGATGGCCAGAGTTCGCCGGGCATGAGGCCGTAACATCGCGGGTGGACAGCGGTGATTCCCTTCAGGCGCGGCGGTGCGCCGCCAGGAAGTCGCGCAACAGGGGGGCCAGCGCGGTGCGCGTCCGGTTGAGGATGTACAGATGCACTCCGGGCGCGCCGCTCTCGAAAAGGCCCGCCATCTGATTTCGCGTCCATTCCAATCCGATTCGCTCGCTTTGGACCGGATCGTCCCGTACTTTTTCCAGGGCGCTGCGGAGATCCGGGGGGAAGGTGGTGCTGCGGCACAGCTGCATGATACGCTCCACCTGTGGCAGGGAGACCGCCGGCAACAGACCCGGGATGATCGGCTGGGAAATTCCGTGGCGACGGCAACGTTCGACGAACTGCAGATAGAACCGGTTGTCGAAGAAGAGCTGGGTAATGACAAAATCAGCGCCCGCCTCCAGTTTTTCCTTCAGATGACGGACGTCAGTGTCGGGATCCGGCGCTTCCGGGTGGGTCTCCGGGTAGCCCGCCACGCCGATACAGATATCCGGGTGGCGCGAGCGTATCAGACGCACTAGGTTGATCGCGTGAGGCAGTCCCTCGGGACGGGGGCCCCCCTCGGCGGGAGGATCCCCGCGTAGCGCCATAATATTACGGAAGCCGCGGGCGGCTATTTCGTCCACTATGCGGCTGAGATCGCGCGCGGCGGTGGAAATACAAGTGAGATGGGGCATCACCGGACGGAATCCGATTTCCCGCAGCAGTTCCGCCAGCGCCAGGGTCCGTGCGCGGGTCCGCCCGCCGGCACCGTAAGTCACCGTAACGAAGTCTGGTTCCAGGATCCGCAGCTGGCTTACTGTCTTTTCCAGGACCGCGAAGCCGCGGTGGTCCTTGGGCGGGAAGAACTCGAACGATAGCAGGAACCCATCGC
>DTYT01000021.1 GCA_012961745.1 Kiritimatiellia bacterium
CACCAAGTGCTACTACTATTCTAAGGGTATTTTGCTTGATGTTTCCTTCACTGACCTCTTCTGCTTTGATGGCGATGATAAAGGAACACAGCCTGCCCGGAACCCCGTTAATCTGCTGACTGCCCGACATTAACCAAGCCGCCATAATCACAAATCCGGGCGAAAATTGCCGGCGTAGATCCCCTGCACGTGGCCAAAGCGATGGTTTTGCCGCACAGCCCCGGTGCGTGCGTCCACCAGAAAGAAACCCGGATCGCTGCCGGCGATGCCAATCTCCGGGCCATTGCGCTCGTCCCCGTCCAGCTCCCCGAACGCCGCATGGTCCACATGACCGGCCCCGCCCGAATCTTCGATGTACTCCGCCCCCTTCATGACCCAGAGGCAGTGGCCGTCACCGTCCAGAAGCTCGTATCCAGGCAGGATCTCGTCGCGGCCGTCGCCATCCACATCATAGAACCACAGGTACATGCCATACCAGGCGGTGTGGGCGTCGGCGCGCCAGCGCAGGTTCAGGTGTTCGTCATAGGCCCACAGCGAATAACCCGTGCCGCCGCCGTCGCCGTCGCGCAGAAGCAGGTCCTGTGGTTTCTCGGTTTTGCGAATTCGGCAGGGCCATAGCACTCTAAGCGAGTGCAGGTACTCCCCAACACGAACGTTACGCTGTCCCCAGTACGGACCGGTACGGGGCAATTCGGTCTCAGCGAGGACCTCGCCGCTGCGCCCACTGACCAGACGCAACCGATCTCCGTCGACGCCGATAAAGTCCTCCACTCCGTCGGCGTTTAGGTCGTGGATGGTTAGGTGCGTGAGCCGGGCGGCAGCCGGGTAGGTCCGGGCCCAGGTCTCCTGACCGTTTAGGTCCAGACAGACGATACGTGGCCCCTCGGTGGTCTGTTGTTGCAGTACGATCTCCTTACGACCGGCGCCGCGAAAGTCGCCGTAGCGGAAGGCGCAGGGCCAGTACGCGGAGAGGTCTATGCGCTTCCACAGCACTGGCTTTGGGTATTTCTCGGCCGCTTCCTCCACCTTGCGCTCATACGCATCCAACCGGCTCACATAGGCCGCGCGCCCTGCGGCGGTGGTCGTCACGCGGACGTCGTGCATCCGGCCGCGGGTATTGGTGCGCACGCCCACCTTACCCAGGGGTAGGGCGTTGTCGTACACCGAGAAAACCTGCTGATCATCAACGTAGCAGGTGATGTGGGGGCCCTCGCACACGGCCTTGAGATGAACATACCGCGCCCGATCTAGCCCATTGGTCCATTCGGCCAGCAAGGTCCAGGCTTCGTCCCGGCGATGGTACAGCACTATACGCTCGAAGCCCTCCAGACAGAAGTAGTAGTACTGGCGCAGGTCCTGATACCGCAGCATTAGACCAGTACGCGCGACGAGGGCTTGGGGATCGTCACTACTGGGTTGGGTGTAGGCATTGAGCGGGCGGATCCACGCTTCGACCGCGTAGTCTCCCCACAAGGCCTCACCGGTCACCAGGCAGCGGTCGGTTTTGTTGATGTGCTCGAGGACCTCCCGTCCCCCATCCCGTACGACACGGTAGCAACTAGGCATACGCCAGCGCGGCGGCGCGCTCAGGGGATTGGCCCAGCCTTTGAAGTACTGCTCCTCGATGCGCTGGTCGGGCTCGCTAGGGGTAAGCACCGTGCCCACCGGGCAGCCGCTCAGGTCGAGGGCAGCCAGCAGGAGTTCATCGCTGTTTTCTTTCGTCGTCATGGCAACCTCCATTTCCATAGCACAGCATCAAGAGACCTTTTTTGGATTAGAAAAGAGCCGGCCTTTTCCAGCCCTAAGTAATCCCCAAAATGTTCTTGTTAATTTTGCTTTTTCTTATTATCTTTCCCTTCACCCGACATTGAGCAGTTGCGCGACGAGGAAAAAAGAGTTATCCTTCTCTGAATAGACCTACTACTCAGAGGAGGTGCA
>DTYT01000022.1 GCA_012961745.1 Kiritimatiellia bacterium
AGGGAGAACCCCAAACCATGCAGCGAAATCCGGAGTACAGGGATGTGGTGACGGAAGTGCGTGATTTTCTGGCCGCTCGCCTGGAAGCTTGTGTAGAGGCGGGGATCTCCAAGGAGTCCGTCGCGGTCGACCCCGGCATAGGATTCGGCAAGAATCTCGAACATAACCTGGAGTTGCTGGCGGGAGTACTCCGCCTGAAAGAGCTGGGACGGCCGGTAGTAATCGGTGCTTCGCGGAAGAGTTTCATCGGGCTGGTCACGGGAAAGGCGGTCGGAGAACGGCTGGCGGGCAGCCTGGCGGTGGCTGCCTACTGTACGCTGCGCGGGGTCGACATACTGCGGGTGCACGATGTTCCCGAAACGCGCGATGTTGTGAGGCTGATCCAAGAGCTCAGGAAACGGGAAGAGACGCGATGATCCTAGGGGGGGAGCTGCCTGGAATCAGGGATCTGGTCGAGATTCTCATCCTGGCGACCCTTTTCTACTACATCATGCTGTTCTTCCGTGGAACCCGTGCGGCCCAGATTCTATCCGGACTGGTAATATCGCTGGTTTTTCTCCTCTTGGTCACCGGTTTTTTCCAGCTTTATACACTGAACTGGTTACTGCAGAAGTTCCTGGTTTACCTGACGCTGGCTCTGATCATCATCTTCCAACCCGAGATTCGGAGGGCACTGGCCGAGCTGGGGAAGCAGCATATTTTCGGTGGTACGGCGGCCGAGCGCTCTCTGGTGGACAATCTGCTGCGGGCGGTGGCCATCCTTTCCGAACGCAAGATCGGAGCGCTGATCGCCGTCGAGCGCGAGATTCACACCCGCGCGGTTCAGGAGAGCGGCGTCAAGCTGGACAGCCCGGTGAACGCTGATCTGCTGGCCAGCATTTTCTTTCCCCATACACCCCTGCATGACGGGGGGGTTATCATCAGCGGTAACCGGATCGTCGCCGCGGGATGCATTTTCCCGCTTTCGCAGGATCCCAAGCTTGCCCGGACCCTGGGTACCAGGCACCGTGCGGCGGTGGGTTTTTCCGAAGATACCGATGCAGTGGTGATCGTGGTATCGGAAGAGACCGGCACGATCTCTCTGGCCTACCGCGGTCGGCTCCGGCAGGGATTGGATCAGCCCCGCCTGCGGCGCTATATGGAGGAACTGCTGGTGAAGAGCCGCCGCCAGATCAGCATGTTGGACCGGATGAAAAAGCAGATCGACGTGTCGTCCGAGAGTTTGACGCAGACAACCGCCGAGGTTCTGGAGCAGGAGCAAGGGTGAGCCGCAGGTGGTCCAGGATCCTGCATCTGGCGGCCGCCAACCGTGGCCTGAAGGCGATTTCATTGCTTTTGGCAGTGGTATGCTGGTATCTGATCCGGGAGACCATCAGCTTTGAGGTGGCGATTCCGGATGTCCCGGTGCGGGTGAGGCTGGCGGTGGGACTCGCAGTGCGGGAGAGGTCATTGCAGTCGGTCGAAGTGGTCCTGCGGGGTGCTCAGAGCGACGTCATGCAGATCCGGCCGGATACCGTCGCGGTGATTGTCGACCTGAAACGTTTCCAGCAGCCGGGTGAGTATGTGTTGAAGCTCCGTCCGCACATGGTACGGGTTCCCGGCAGTGTGCGCGTGGTCTCGTTGGATCCCGAGAGGCTGAGGGTGCGAGTCGAAGAGAAGGTGACGCTAGAGGTGCCAGTGGAAGTCGCCGTGGCCGGCACGCCGGCACTTGGATTCGTGGTGCGGGAGGCGACCGCGGATCCTCCGCGGGCAAAGGTAACCGGGCCGGCCAGCCTGGTGAAGTCCTTGGACGCGGTGAGAACGGAACCGGTCGATGTGACCGGTGCGTCCGCCTCGTTCCGTACGGCTCAGAAACTGATGTGTCCCGGCCTGTCGGATACGGTGGACGTGGACCCGTCACAGGTGACGGTTGATGTGGTGCTGGCTGCGGCCACGGCGCAACGGCGCGTGGAACGGATTCCGGTACGGGTGGTGCTGGCACCGGAGGTAGCTTCCAGCGTGAGGATCAAGCCCCCGCGAGTGGACATTGATGTGAAGGGGGATGCGCGGCTGCTGAAGGCGCTGGATGCTGACAGCGTTCTGGCGTTTGTGGACTGTAGCGGCTTGAAGCCGGGGACACGTTACGAGCTGGCGGTGCGGGGGATCGTACCGAGGGGTATGTTTGTGGCGGGTATAACCCCTCCGACAGTAGAGGTGAAGCTGTCCGCCAGATGAGTCGTGCGGCTTGCGGCCGGGGATGGAGATGCTGCGGAGATCGTGCCAGGAACCCGGGCGGAGCGGCGGGTGGCGTACCGGAAGGAGGTGGAGGACTGCGGTCCTCGCCGTAGCAGTGCCCGTGATGCTGGCCATACCACGCCTGCTGATGGGAGGGGTGGGAGAGTCTCCGGGCATTGGGGAGGGCATTAGGAAGGAGTCGAGCGGGACGGATGAGAAAGCCTCTGTGGATGCGGTGGAAAGGGTCCTCATTGAGACCGGCAACCATCTGCAAAACGTCCGCCGTTTCCACGAAGCGGAGGACTATTATCGCCGGGCACTTGCGAGGAACCCGCACAGTAAGCCCGCACGCCTGGGATTGGGAAACGTTCTGATTGAAACTGGTCGGCATCGCGAGGCTCTGGAACTGCTGCAGTCCTTACTCAAGGAATATCCCGACGACGCGGCCCTCAAGAACAATATTGCGTGGCTTATGGCCACTACGCCCGATGTCACCATCAAGGACGGACGCCGCGCGTTGGATCTGGCTCAACAGGCCCTCATGAGTGCGCCCCGAGACTACCACGTGTGGAGTACGTTGGCCGAAGCTCACTTTGTCTGCGGCGAGTATGAGGAAGCATTGGAAGCGGCGGAGCAGGCGCTTTCGCTGGCGATCGAGAAGCGGGCGCCGACCGCGGAGCTCAATTTCTACCGCAAGCAGGTCCGGAAGTGCCGCACGGCGGTCGAGGTGTTCTCTCTGGTGGAATAGCCCGGATTGGAGTATAGATTGTAGTGGCTGGGGGCGTGATATGAATGTGCAGGTAACTTCGGAGAGCCACGGCTTTACACTGGTCGAGTTGCTGACGGTGATTGCGATTATCGCAATCCTGACCGGTCTGGTACTGGGGATAGCGGGGTATGCCAGCCGCAAAGCCAGTATAGCCCGGGCAGAGGCCGACGTCGCGCAGATCAGGGATGCTCTCGAAGAATATCGTACTGAATATGGCGGCTATCCCGAGGCCATTTCGAACGATACAACGGTTCTGTGTAGTAACCTCTGGTACGCTCCTCAACAGGACGGGTTGGCGCCTTTTCTGGTGATGAAAGGGTGGAATGATCCCAACCGCTTTGACTACGAGATCAAGGATCCATGGGGACGCGACTATCATTATTCCCATGATCCCAGCCAATCACGGGGGCAGTATAAACTCTGGTCGGATGGTCCGGATCTGTCTGATACAGCTGACGATATCGGCGTGAAATAGCACGTTTACGGCGATCGACGGATGAACCTCCAATGAGCTGCGGTAAAGGGCGGGCTTTTACGCTTGTAGAACTGCTGGTGGTGATAAGCATCATCGGAGTCCTGGCCGCAATACTGCTGCCGGCCTTGAACGCGGCTCTGGAGCGTGCGGAGCGGGCTAAGGCGACACATCAACTGGGTCAGATCCGAGCGGCGGTGCAGGCATATTATGGCGAATACGGGAGTATGCCTTCCCCGGATACGGAAGCTCGTGACTACGCGTACGGGTCAAAAAACTGCAGCCATAAACAGAAGTCCGTGATGGATATTCTGCGAGGGAAAGACACGACCAA
>DTYT01000023.1 GCA_012961745.1 Kiritimatiellia bacterium
AGTAAGCCTGGATCTGGCATCCGATCTCGAAATCGCTAGTATCGCAGCGGACATCTCTCGCCGCCTGCCGGGGCTGCTCCGGCAGGCAGCACCGAGCGGATGTAGCCGGCTCGAATGGATATGGTGCGGAGAGGGAATCCCGGTATGCGGTTTGGATACATTACGCGCATCTCTCAATCTCGATATGGAGGAAATCCACCTGCCGGATGCCGATCTGCTGGCGAAGGCGGTCGCCCGCCGGGCTCTGCTTCCCGGCAGCCGTAGCCGATTCAACCTTCTCAACGGGGATCTGGAGCATCCTGTCCTTAGCTCCTGGGAAAACCGCCGCCGGATGGCCCTGTACACTTACTTCCTCGGGGTGTCCGTATTGATTGCGGGGGTGGATCTGGCTTTCCTCGTGTACACCCATTCACTCGAGAAACATCTGGCTACAGAGCTGAGACGCGGAGCCTCGTCCATTTCAGGCATCACGCGGGTCCCGGCCGGTCAGGAAATTCTCATTGCCCGCCGGGCTTGCCGTCAGCGGCTGGAAACACTCTCTCCTTTTCGTGAAGCGATATCACCTCAGGTGTCGATGATTCTGCGCAACTTGTTGGAAATCTGCCGGCGCAGCTCCATTGCTGCTGGCGAACTTGTGGTCGGCAGCGACTCGGCCCGCATTTCGGGGACAGGACCGCCGGGAGCGGACGACCACCTCGTAGCAGCCCTCCGGGAAGCGGGATTCGACGCCCGCATCACCCGTGGTGTGGATTCGGGTAGCGGTAGGATTACGTTCCTGGTGGAGGGAACGCGGTGATGTCGGCCAGTGGTCAGCCGATAGTGATCCTGCGCTGGGTAGCGATCGGTTCCGTGGCGGGCGCCTTGCTGGTGACCGTCGGAGCTTTCCGCTATTATCGGGCTACAGCTCCCAGGATATTGCTGCTCCGCGGTGAACTCGCTGAACTGGAGAAAATCAAAGCCTCCCTCCGGGACGCCGAGATGGCGATGAGCGCCCTGCAATCCGTCAACCGGCGGATTCCCGTTAACCTGAAGGCGCTTATTCAAAGGGAAGGGTGCGGCGCGTGGTGCCGGGTCTCCGATACGCGTATCCGCCAGCTCCTTCCGGGATGGCTGCTGTATGAGGCGGAAATCTCCCTCCAGGGGATACCGGCCGCGAGGCTCTCCCGGCTGGTGAGCGCTCTCGAAAATTCGCGCCCCCCGTGGCGGGTAAGGAAATATCATCTTAAGGGGGCCGGCGGAGACAACTCCATTGACGGCGAAATGCGCCTGCGCGCGGTGGGAAAGGAGCCGCAAGGCAAGACCAATGAGTGAAAGCGCCCAGAACGCCACACTGCTGTCGGAACTGCGGGCCGTGAGGGCGAGGCAGAATATGCTGTGGAACCTGGTCCTCCGGGACCTCAAAGGGCGCTACAAGGGGTCGCTGCTGGGATTTCTGTGGAGCATCCTCACCCCGCTTTTCATGGCGCTCATATACCTCTTCTTCCTGCGCGTAGTGGCGGGGCGCGGCGTCCCCATGGAGGAAATCATTATCGGGGTCTTCGCCTGGCAATTCACCGTTCAAAGTGTCAACGGAGGAATGGGATCCGTGAGTTCCAGCGCCAGTTTGATAAAAAAGGTATATTTCCCGCGCTCCCTCCTCCCTCTGGCTGTGACCTTGGGCGCCCTCGTCAATTACCTGCTGTGTCTCGCAGTTCAATTCCCGCTGGTCGCCAGCTTGAGCCAGGGACTGACCTTTGCCAGTCCCCGGCTCGCTTTCCTGCCGCTTGTCGTATTACTTCACACCGGATTCAATCTCGCCTTGGCCCTCATCCTGTCGTCGGCCAACGTGTATTTCCGCGATACGCCCCATCTAGTCGGTCTGCTGCTCAGCGCCTGGTTTTTCGTCACCCCGGTTATGTACAATCTGGAGTTCCTCAGGCGTTTCTCCACCTCCCTCCCGTGGCTGATGAAGTTCTACATGCTCAACCCGCTGGCGGTTATCATCACCGCGTACCGCTGGTGTATCCTGCGAGCATCGACGTTCCCAGTTTCCTCCTGGTCGGCAGCCGGCGGGTTGCTGATTATTCTTCTGCTGGTCTTTGGCTTCGTAATCTTCGTGCGGGCCCAACGGCATTTCGCCGACTATCTCTGAGAACGTGACGCCATGAGTGACTAGACGTAGCGTGACGGCAGCAATCCAAGCGGAAAACCTGGGCAAATGGTTCCACCTGCGTGGTCTCGCCCCGCAGACGCTCTTCGGGCGTATGGGTGCACTTTTGCGAGGCCGGAAGCCCGAACGTTTTTGGGCCCTGCAAGGGCTCACTTTTGAAGTCCCGCAAGGATGCACCCTGGGAATCATCGGCCCCAACGGAGCGGGCAAAAGCTCCCTGCTGGGACTCGTAGCCGGCACCATTACCCCCAGTGCAGGCTGGGTTCGAACCCACGGGCGTATATCCTCGCTGCTGGAACTGGGGGCCGGATTCCATCCCGACCTCAGCGGGCGTGAGAATATCTATCTTAATGCGTCCATCCTCGGTATTCCCCGAGAAGACATCCGCAATCGGTTCGATCGCATTGTGGAGTTCGCCGGACTGGGCGAATTCATTGACATGCCCGTCCGCCATTATTCCAGCGGCATGTACGTGCGCCTGGGATTCGCGGTCGCAGTGGAAATGGATCCCGACATCCTGCTGATAGACGAAGTCCTGGCAGTAGGAGATGTGGAATTCCAGCATCGCTGCCTGGATCGCATGAAACGTTTCCAGCGGGCCGGCAAGACCATTCTCTTTGTCTCCCATGCCCTCCAGACGATTGAGGAATTCTGTGACGAAGCAATACTTATTCACCACGGGCGGATGATCTGCCGGGGCGATCCGGCCGATACCATAATTGAATATCTGCACTCTTGCGGCGGTGAGGGCGGACCAGTGCGCACCCACGAGTACGGCAGCCGAGAAGTCGAATTCGCACGAGTACTAATGCTTGATGAGGGCGGTCGGGAATCGACCCGCTTTACGACCGGCAAATCCATGATCGTGGAGATACACTACCGCGCACACCGGCCGGTCGCCCGCCCGGTCTTCGGCTTCTCGATAAAGAGCGGGAACGGGATACCCGTCTTCGGATCCAACACCCAGATCGAGGGCCGAGTCATTGAACGTATCAGCGGCGAAGGGGTTATCCGCCTGATCATAGATCCGTTGCCGCTGATGGAAGGCCACTATTTTCTCTCGCTGTCCATCCATTCCGAAAACCACCTGATCCAGTACCACCGCCGGGAAGACTGGTATCCGTTTGCAGTCTACAATCCACTGGGGGGGGTGGGGATGGTCCATCTCCATTGCCGCTGGGAACTCCCGCCGGAGGCGGGAAGTGCGGCGCGATCCTGACCCCCCGCGCCATACCCGGATCGCTCGCTTCTGCCCCGCCACATTTGCAGGGTCGTGCCCGGCAGGTAAGAAGCATCCCCTCGCACCTCAGAAAGGATCTCGTACGCAGGAAATCCGCTACAAGATGGACCGCTTTCCGAATAGCGCTTCGGCTTTTTGGCATTGCATCCGGCGCGGCCGGGAGGGAAATTGCTCCGGGGCACCATTATGCAACGAGGTACGCTCCACCTGATCGGCATCGGCGGCACGGGAATGAGCGCCTTGGCCCGGCTGCTCCTGGCAGAGGGGTACCGGGTCACCGGCTCGGATCGGGACTTCGACTACGGCCGGAATCAGGTATTGGCCGCCAAGCTTTCCCGGCTGGGAATGACTATTTACCCGCAGAACGGCATCGGTCTGTTGCAGCGGCCACAGGAGGCCGTGTATTCCACCGCCGTGGAAGAAGATAATCCCGACCGGCAGGCTGCAAGAGCGCGGGGCATTCCCTTGCGGCACCGATCCCAGACACTCTGGAAACTGGCTTCATTGCACCGGACGGTGGCGGTGGCGGGAACCTGCGGAAAAACTACTGTTGCAGCGATGATCGGTCATATTCTCACCTCGTGCGGGGCAGATCCACCGGTGGCCCTCGGGGGCGTTCTGAGGAGCTGGGAAACGTCTCGCGAGCCGGGCAACGCCAGGCCCGGCAGGGGTGATCTGTTCGTCTTCGAAGCGGATGAAAGCGACGGCTCACTGCTGAATTACGAGCCGGAGGTCGCTGTCATTGGGCCGTTAGGGAGTGACCACTTTCCACTGGACCGCACGCGGAAGCTTTTCGCTGCCTTTGCTGCCCGAGTAAAGGATCTGCTGGTGCTCGGACCGCGGACCGCCGACCGTCTGGCAGAGGTGCTCGACCGGCTCGACTGCCGGGTCCTCATTCCCCGGCCGGAATTGCGCCGGGGTCCCGAAGGATGGGAGGCACTCTGCGACCGGACATCAGTAAGCGTACCGGTACCGGGAAGATTCAACGCCGAGAACGCCGCCTTGGCCTTCACGGTGGCCCGTGAGCTGGGAATAGACCCCAGGGAGGCCTCCCGGAAGCTGAGTACTTTCCCCGGAATAAGGCGGCGACTCGAGTTGATAGGCGAAACCGCCAGTGGGGTGCGGGTCTACGACGACTACGCCCACAATCCGGACAAGCTCACTGCAGCGTGGCGGGCAGTGCGCGAACAGACCAGATCGCGCGTCATCGGGATCTGGCAACCGCACGGATACCAGCCGCTCGCCGGAATGTTCGACCGGCTGCGACAGGCGTTCGGCGACGTCGTCGCTGAGAGCGACCACCTCTTGCTGCTTCCCGTCTACTATGTCGGCGGCTCGGTCGAAAGGCGCGTCCACAGCGAAACTCTGGCAGCGGCATTGTGCAGTGACGGGATACAGGCGGAATCCGTGACGCGGGATCGCCTGCCGGAAAGAACGGCCCAGTTGGCGGGTCCCGGAGATAGCGTACTCCTCATGGGGGCTCGCGACCCTGAACTCCCGGCGGTTGCCCGGGAAATCGGCGCTGCCCTCGGCTGCCGGATATCGGAGGAAGACGCATCAACGTCCGCCGGCGGATAGACACCGCCCCCGGATGATCCTCTGGATGCAGAGAGACCGGCATTTCCAGCAGACGCTCATTATCACGGCACAGGGCAGCAACATGGCAACGCGCAACCACAGCGGCAGGCGCAGCACTTCTTTCTGCATTCCTACAGGCAACGGTAAATGGCTCTGAAATGTATGGTAAATTGCAATGGTGAAAATGGCCAAGTACGGCAGAAGCAGCAAGATAACTACCCCCCATTCGCCCATTTCGGCCTCCACCGCCAGCGTTCGGTGGCCCAGGAGGCGCCCCAGCTCTCCGCCCAGAAATCCGACTGCCTGCAGCATCCACAGCAGACACAGAATAAGGAGCAGGAAATTGAGAAAGAGATAGTCGCTCCGCTGAAGCCTCAGCCACCAGCCAGCCGGCCAACTGAAATACACCGCCGCCAGTACCGCCCGCAGCAGGTTATCCGTCCCGTGCGACCACTCGGCGCCCAGCCGCCGCGTCCGCCTCAGGAGCAGGGAACCGCTCAACGCCAGGATGCCCGGCAGCACCAGGAGAGGAACCGCCAGCCGCACAAAGACGACGACCTTCAACTGGCTGCCTCGCAGCAGCGTCAACAAATAAAGCGGCACCGACCAGAAAAAGCATAGGAATCCCCTGGCTGTGTCCAACAGGATACGAGCATCTATTTCCTGGGGCCTGTCACTCACCTGCACGGGCGGGCATTATGGGGTCGATGCGCTCAGCAAGGCAAGTGTGGGCTCATGCCACCCGTCCACGCTCAAGCATCGGCCCCTGCGGTCCGTCTGCCGCCGGAGGCAGAATCCTGCGGACCGCGCGCAGGG
>DTYT01000024.1 GCA_012961745.1 Kiritimatiellia bacterium
AACCTGCCGGTTCTTTATGAACGCCTGAACCAGGTGATGTCCGGCCAGCCGGAGGACTGGGAGATTCTGTTTGTCGACGATGGCAGTACAGACGGCTCCGCGCGCTGGGTCGCGGACAAGGCGCAATCCGACTCAAGGGTTAAGCTGCTACGCCTTTCACGGAATTTTGGCCACCAAATCGCCATTACAGCGGGGATGGATCATGCTCGCGGGGATGCGTCGGTCATAATGGATGCCGATCTTCAGGACCCCCCGGAGGTTGTTCCGGAGATGCTACGCAGGTGGCGCGAAGGTTGTCAGGTGGTCTATGCCGTACGGCGGCGCAGGCACGGTGAGGGGTTGCTCAAGAAAATGTTAGCCGCCGGCTTCTATCGTCTGTTCCGGAGGGTGGCCTCGGTGGAGGTGCCGGTTGATGCCGGCGATTTCCGCCTGGTGGACCACAAGGTGGTGGAAGCGCTCCGGCAGGTCCGCGAACAACATCGTTTCATGCGCGGCCTCACCAGCTGGGTAGGGTTCAAGCAGTGTGCGGTGGAATACGACCGTAGACCGCGGCACGCAGGGCGTACCAAGTACCCCGTCTGGAAATCGCTGAATCTGGCATGGGATGCAATTACGTCATTTTCCGGGGCGCCCCTACGGTGGATGACCGGTGTCGGCGGCGTGGTGTCTTTGGGGGGGCTCGGACTCGCCGCCAAAATCGTGTGGAACCGCATATTCCATCCCGAAACTATGCAGCCGGGCTGGGCTTCGGTGATGGCGGTAGTTCTGTTTCTGGGGGGCGTCCAGCTCATCAGTCTCGGCGTTCTGGGGCAGTACATGAGCCGCGTCTTCGAGGAGACGAAGAAAAGGCCGCTCTATTTCATCCGGGAGACCGTGGGATTGGACTGACCGCACGCAACAGCCGGCGGCCGCGGGCAAACGACTTGCCGCTCACTTCCCATGGATCACCCGCTTGAAAAGCTCGACGTAGATCGCGGCGGTTTTATCCCAGTCCCAGTTCTCCAGCGCGTACGAGGAAATAATCTCCCTTTCACGAAGCAATGAGATCCTTCCCTGTTCTGCCTCTCTCAAAATTCGAACGATCGTCTCGACCTCCCGCTGACAGACAAGGAACATGTGCCGGTCGCGCCCGTATCCCTGGAAAGTCTCCTCTGAAATCAGACAGGCCAGGCCGCAAGCCATGGCCTGGGGGACGACCGCCGGCCAGCCTTCTCCAACCGAGGGAAGCACAAGCAGGTCGTGTGCTCCGTAAAGCAACCGGAGATCCCCAGCCGACAGATAGCCGATCACGTTCACATTGGGAAGTCCCCAGTTCGTGGGATTCTCCGGTCCGTCACCCCGAAAGGTGAACACCATTTCCGGACATCGGCGGGCAACTTCCTCGAGAAGTGGCATTCCCTTCTTCTGGTAAAAACGTCCTACAAAGAGCACTGCCAGCCGATCTTCCGGAAGGTTCCACCTGCGCCGGGCCGCCGCCCTTTCCTCGTCGGCCACCACATAAAAGTCGCTTCGATCAATCCCAGCCGGCGTAATCCATGTCCGGTCCTCTGGTATCCCGGCATGCTCTATGAACCAGCGTCGCACCGCCTCGCCGACAAAAGTGAGCGGAATCCCGTTGCGCACGGCCCACCGCGCCCGTCGTCCAATCACGAGGTCCTGGAGACGGGTCAACAGACGTGACCGGAGGGGGATGATCCCTACGTGTTGAGTCACTATCGCCGGTCGACCAAGCCGCACCACGATGCTGAGTGCCAGAGATGACAGTCCCGGTGCCAAACTGTGAATATTGACGACGTCGTGTCGGCTTGCCAGGCGGCGGATGAATGCCGCATGCCAAGGGAGGACCAGCGGACTGTTTATCTCCCAGAGTTCCTCGGCGATATTCCACGCCGGGAGACGGATATTCCCTTCCGTCGACGGGACGGCACCAGGGGGGATATCCGTGGTCAGCCAGGTCACCCCGTGTCCGAGCCGCGTCCAACTCGCCCGAAGCGCATCACAGGCAAACTCAATGCCTCCCATGTGGGGCGGCTGGTAATTACTGATGAGCAGGATCCGCATTTTCCCGGCAATCCCGGTCGCGGTCGGCAGAGGAGATCAGTTCGTGCATCAGTTCGACCACCGCCAAGCCGTCGCGGGCGCTCATGCCATCCAGCGCATGTTCGCCGTGGATGGCCCGGCAGAAGCGGCGCACGATCTGGTCGTTGCCGTAGAGATGCCGCCCGGACGCATAACGGAGTGCGCCAGTCACCACGCCGGCAAAATGATGGAGGGCCCCGCATAGGGAAGTCCGCACGATCTGCCACGGTAGATGGGAGCCGTCATCCGGCAATTCCGTATATATGTCGCGCCAGATATCGAGATCCACGGTGGCATGATCTGTAATCACAATCAGGTGCCACTCGGTGATCGCGCAGTCGAAATTGATGTGCAGATACAACGGGATTCCCGTCGTGCCGCAATACCGTGCGCTGACCGCACGGGGTGTTTGGCGGCCGTCCCATGGCAGAACCGATGCATGCCGCAATCGTATCTCAGGCCCACCAAGCCAGCGGAGAAGATAGTAGAAATGCGGAGCCTCGTCATAGAACAACCCCAGGGGCAACCGGTCGCACCAGCTGGGAACTTTGCGTTTTTCGTTACACAGTTGGATTCCATATACCGTCCGCACCGCACCCAGCCGACCGTCCGCGAGTCGCCGCTTCAGACGTTCAGCTGCCCGGCTGAACTGGAAGTTATGAACCACAGCAAGCACCCGGCCGGTTTCCTCCGCCATCCTGCACAGCCGCTGTGCCTGCTCACTGGTCACTGTCATCGGCTTTTCCGTCAAGACATGGCGGCCCGCTTGAAGGGCGTAGGCGGCGAGGTCGAAATGCGACTGGGGAGTAGTACCTATGACGACTGCCTCGGCTTCCTTTTGCCATCCCGTGAAGTCGAGCGCATTCCCGAAGCGGGAAAGTCCAAACTTCCGGGCGGTCATCTCGGCTCGCTCGCGGCTGTCGGAAACCACGCCCAGCACCTCAAAAAGTCCCGAACGCAACACCGCCGGCAGATGCCGGTTGTTCGTGACCCAGCCTCCGCCAACCGCGATTATCCTGGTCCTGTCACGCGACACGGCACGTACTCTTCCTGGATGGCCGCAAAGTACTGTACTTGCGGCATATTCTCAATCATATTCAAGGGTCCAAGCTGCCGGCCGGAGCCATGGCCAAAGGAGACAGAGTAGCTGCTGCGCAACTCCGTCGGGGGAGGTGGCCCCCAGAATCTATCTGGCTTGCCGCTACACTCCTGGTAGGAGGTTTCTTCCGCTTTCACCGGCTGGGACTTGCGGCCCTGCGCGCGGATACGATCACTTTCTGGAATATCTGCTTGAAGACGGCCGGTCCCGGCCAAGTGTTCCGGGAATGGATGCAACTGATGGGCATCAGTGGGCAGTTCCCCTTTGCGGCTGCCGCTACCAAGTGGTTTCTCTCGGTTACAGGCGTGGAACAAGCTTTTGCCACGTTGCGCCTACCAGCAGCGATGTGGGGCACTGCCGCGGTTCTTGCGGCGTACTTCGTCGGCCGGGAATTCAAGAATACCCGTATCGGTTTGTTGGCAGCTGCCATCACGGCGCTGAACCCCTTTCTGATTCAAATATCCCGGGAGGCATATTTCTACCCCCCGCTGGTATTGGGCGCTTACTTGGCACTCTGGGCCTCGTTTCGCGCAATGAACTGGAGACGCGGAAGAGCTCGGCTGCGTGCCATTTTCGTGCTCGTCAACGTCGGCGGTCTTTTCCTGCTGACCTGGAGTCAACCCACTGGCTGGTTGCTGGCACTCATCAGCGGCACGGCGGTGCTCTGGCTGTTGCTACGCGGGGATATGACCGACCGCCGGATAAGCCCGGCGACAGCGGTCACGGCCGCCGGATACCTCGCCGTGGGGATGCCATTACTGCTGGCGCCTTGGGGACTGGATCATCTCATCGCCAACGCCTCCGGGGCGACAAAGGAGGCCGCTCTCAAGGCCCTGCAGGTGAGCGGGCGGGGAATTGGAGACCTCCTGTATAGCTTCTTGACCGTACCGTCGTGGGGGGGGACGCCGTTGCGATTGGCGGTAAGTAGCCTTTTGCTCGGCGTTGGACTCGGGCATCTGGTGCAGGCCGCACGGGGGGCGGGGAATGCCAGACTGGTGATCCTATATTTTGGTGGAGGTCTGGTGCTCTACCTTATTTTCCGCCGTCTTACCGGGGCGCAGTACGCCGTGCGCTACTTGTGCGCCCTGGTCCCTGTTTACCTTCTTGTACTAGCGGTCGGCATGGATCGGCTGGCGGCATGGGCGGGAGCCCTTTTCCCGTGGCCGCGTCCTCGTCCCGGGCGTGCTGCGGCGCTCCTGCCGCTGGTCCTGCTCGGGTGGCAACTTCATCCGGCCTGGCTCTGCACGCGGCTCACCGGCCATCCCACGCCGTACAAGGAGATCGTGGCTTGGTGCGATACGAATCTGCCTCCCGGTACACTAGTACTGGTTGACCGATGGTTCGAGCCCTGGAACGAACTGAGGGTCCACGCGAGCACTAATGTACACTTCACCTTCACCATCCCCAACGAACCGCTAGACGTATTTTTGCAGAACCGATGGCGTGACACGGCCCGCGATTTCCTGCACCGGAATCCGGGGGCGGCGTACCTTGAAATCGCCAAGGAGTATTGGGATGTTCCGGAGGTGGGTCCCTGGCGATGGCCGCGGACCTTTTTCCGAAGGCATCATGCAATAACCAACGAAGCCGGCCTGGCGCTGCGCCGCCTGCATCTTGCCGCGCGGGAGGATTTTTACGCCTCGAATACAAATCGCGTGATTGTGGAATTCTTCTATGACAGAAAGGCGGATATATTGGAAAAATGGGGCCGGAGTGGACAACGCCTGGGCGTCCTCTACGGCCCGGGATGGGGCTATATCAAGAGTCAGGATTACCGTGACTGGAGGGTGTTTCAGGGGCGCGCGACATTGTTTCTGCAAAACATCAGCGACCAGCCGAGCAAGGCTGTGATTGAAATAGAGGCCATCGCTTACGGGGGAAGCAAGAATGTAAAACTAGGTCCCCAACTGGGATACACGTTCACATCCGGTCAACTCGATACCTGGCGGGCCGGTCCCATCCTGCTCCCACCCGGGGAAACGGCCGCGGAATTGCGGGATGACCTGTGGGATGTCTCCCACATCCCGCTGCTGGTGAGCAACATCAGAATAGTTCGGGTTGGTGAAAGTTCTACCGGTGCGACATCTTCACCTCGGTAGCATGACTTTGGTTGCAAGCTCCGCCGACTGCATGTAAAAGGGTCACCGTAACAGCGGGCCGGAGGACGAAGCCCAATGAGGAAGAGAACAGCGGAAGTGTCGCGCAGGACACGTGAAACCAGCGTGCGGGTGCGCGTGAACTTGGATGGCGCCGGAAAGGTGAGTGTTCGAACGGGTCTTGGCTTTCTGGACCACATGCTCGAGTTGTTTGGAAGGCATTCTCTCATTGATCTGGTGGTATCAGCCAAGGGCGACATCCACGTGGATTACCACCACACCGTCGAAGATGTCGGATTGGTAATGGGGAAGGCTTTGGATCGTGCGCTCGGAACGCGGAAAGGCATCTCCCGTTACGGCTGGAGCATCGTCCCCATGGACGACGCCCTCAGCTGGGCGGCCGTTGACCTCGGAGGAAGACCTTACATGGTCCTGCAGACAACCACCCGGCGTCGGAAGATTCTCGATTTCGATCTTGGTCTCATCCGGGACTTCTTTCAGGCACTGGTAACCGCGGGAAAATTCAATCTGCATATTCTCCAACTGTACGGTAAGGATCCGCATCATGCCTACGAGTCGGTATTCAAGGCCTTGGCGCGAGCAATGCGCATGGCCGTCGCGAGCGACCCGAGGGAGAAGGCAGTGCCCTCCACGAAGGGCAAGATCTGATTTGCTCAGGCGCAGAGAAAAATCTCCGGACCACTTGGCGCATGATAGCAATTATTGACTATGGAATGGGAAATTTGGGCAGCGTGATGAACGCCTGCCGGTATCTCGGCCTCGAGGCATCGCTGGTCAAGACCCCGGCCGCCCTGGGCAAGGCCAAAGCAGTCGTTCTCCCCGGCGTCGGAGCCTTCGGCGACTGCATGAAGCATCTCGTCGGGCAGGGACTGGCCGAAGCCATCCGAGAATGGATACTTGCTGGGCGGCCGTACCTGGGCATCTGTCTCGGGTTACAGATCCTTTGCAACGGAAGCGAAGAGTCTGCGGGGGTGAACGGACTGTCCATAATCACGATGCGGGTACGACGCTTCGAGAGCCTGCCTGCGGAGATGAAAGTCCCTCACATGGGGTGGAACCAGATTCATATAAACGAGTCTGCCTGCGGAATATTGAAGGGAATAGGTGACGGCGAATTTTTCTATTTCGTACATTCCTACTACGTCCCGGAAACGGAGGACGGCACGGCCGCTTGGACGGAGTACGGTACCCGCTTCTGTTCAGTATACCACTGCGGGAATCTCTTTGCCGTCCAATTTCACCCGGAGCGGAGTCATCGAGCCGGACTTCGGGTTTTGCGCAATTTTGCAGCCATTGCAGAGAAAACGTGATTCAAATAATCCCAGCAGTCGATATCAAGGACGGCCGCTGTGTCCGCCTGTTCCAGGGACGGGCCGATCAAGTCCGGGTGTATTGGTCGGACCCAGTCGCCGCCGCTCGACGATGGGAGCGCGAAGGGGCCGCAATCATCCACGTCGTGGATCTGGATGCTGCCCTTTCGGGACGGCCGGTGAACCGCGAAATTGTGCGCGCGATCATCAAGGATGTCTCGGTGTCCGTCCAGGTCGGCGGGGGACTGCGGGAGGAGAACGATATCGAAGATATGCTTAGGGTGGGTGCTGCCCGGGTGGTGCTGGGAACCCGGGCAATTCGGGACCCGGCTTGGCTCGCGGCGGTGGTAAAGCGATGGGGCGATGCCATAGTGGTAGGCCTGGACGCGCGCGGGGGCAGAGTGCACACTCAGGGATGGCGGTATCCCGAGACCATCGGCTTGCTGGATTGCGCCCGCCGCATTGAGGATTGTGGAGTAAGGGCCGTCATCTATACCGACGTAAATCGGGACGGGACGCGCAGTGGGCCGGATCTCCAAGGGATAGGGAGGTTATGTGATACTGTCCGCATGAGCGTGATCGCGTCCGGAGGAATCGGTTCCGGTGAGGACGTGGCCAAGCTGAGAGATCTGCGGAGGAGCAACTTGATTGGAGCGATCGTGGGGAGGGCCCTCTATGAAGGCAATGTGACCCTGGCAGGACTGAAAGGGGTGGCCGGTGGCAACGAGAGCCAAGCAGCGGGGCATGGAACTGCGCTATGATCTGACCGTACTGCAGAACGGGGTCCGCGTAGCCAGTGCCCCTATGCCGCATGTGGATAGCGTCTCCATAGGAGTCTGGGTGGGCGCGGGCGGACGTTACGAGCCTGCCCGCATAGCCGGTATAAGCCATTTCATCGAACACCTCCTCTTCAAAGGAACCCGGAGCCGTAGCGCCCGAGACATCTCCCGCGAGATCGAAGGGCGCGGAGGATATTTCAACGCGTTCACGGGGGAAGAAGCGACGTGCTACTACGCAGTGGTCACTGCGGAGCACGCTTTGCGTACGACCGATGTTCTGGCGGATATGTACCTGCATCCGCGTTTCGCCGAGGAGGATATCGAGCGGGAACGCGGTGTCATCATAGAGGAAATCATGATGTATCGGGACCAGCCGTCCCACGTAGTCCTGGAAAAACTCGGACAGCTGCTGTGGAGTCATCACCCTCTTGGCCGACCTCTCATCGGCACCCCGGAAACGGTGAAGGAGATCAGCCGGCAGGACCTTCTGCTATTCAAGAACACCCGTTACGTCCCCGGCAACACGGTAGTCGTCGCTGTAGGAGCCGTTGGGCACGCGGAGGTGGTGGCCGAAGTCCGGCGACGGTGGGGCAGGATCAGGCCTGCCAGGCGTCCAGCATTCCGGCGGGTGGGCAGAACCACTGGACAGCGAAGGGCGCAGGTCATTCATCGTGACGTGGAGCAATGTCATCTCGCGGCGGGGTTCCGGGTTTTCGGCCGTCATGACCGGAGACGGTATGCACTGAAATTGCTGAGCGTCATCCTGGGCGAAAACATGAGTTCCCGACTGTTCCAATCCGTCCGCGAAAAGCACGGCTTAGCCTATTCGATCCATTCCAGTGTGCGTCTGCTGGAGGAGACCGGCGTATTCCTGATCAGTGCAGGCCTCGACCGCAGACGGGCGCTGGACGGCTGGAAGTTGATCGTAAGAGAGTTGGCCAGGATCAGACGCCGACCGGTAGGTCGTGGGGAACTGGCCCGGGCACGGGACTATACCGTTGGACAACTCAAGATCGGACTGGAAAGCAGCAGCAGCCGGATGACCTGGATCGGCGAACAGCTTCTGGTCTATGATCAGGTCCTGGATCCAAAGGAAGTTGTCGAAGCATATTCGCAGGTAACCCCCGACGACATACTGGAAGTGGCCCGGGACTGCTTGCGCCCGCGTCGCCTGAGCGTGGCCGCTGTCACGTCCGACCGTGATCTCAAGTCCCGTCATCTCATTCAGGAGACGGGGGCAATCGGATGAGCTGGATAGAGATAGAACGCCACGCCGGCAGTGGCGCGGAACGGATTGAGGTGGGGGATGGAATAGTGATCGGGCGTAGTGCGGAGTGCGACGTCGTCCTGGATGATCCATCGGTATCCGCCAAGCACGCATGGATCAGACCGGCGGGTGGCCGGTATGTTATCATAGACTTGCGCAGCACCAACGGAGTCACGCTGAACGGGCACGCCGTGGATGAGGCCCTCCTGCGGGACGGAGACCGGTTAACCTTCGGTGATGTCGCTGCCGTGTACCGCGATCCGCACGACGCGCGACGAGTGGACCGACCGAGGGCCGGCACGGGGGCTGCGTGTCCCCGTTGCGGGCACGGTTTCGTCACCTGGGGGTCCTGCTGTCCTGTGTGTGGGCTCCGCTTCGATTTCGAAGATACCAGCAGCCGTCACCGTACGGTTGTTCGGGTGCTCAGCTCGCTGGCATTCGCCGGTGGCCTTGCAGGTCCTCTGCTTCTGGGGATCGGGTGGATGCTGGGTATAGTTCTGGGCGTAATGGTTATCTCAGGCTACCGCGAGGAGTCTGAAGACCGCGATCTAGTCATGGCGCGACGGGGAATCTTGTTGGGCCTGCTGTGGATGACAGTGGGGGTATGGTTGTTACAGACCCATCTGCGTGCTCGCTGACAACCACACCGGTGATCCGCTGGGAGCCGGTGCAAAGGAATTACTCCTCTCGCCTTTGTTCAAGGTCTCGGAGCAGACTCTCGAGATCGTCCTCGTGTTCAATCTCATCCTGAAGTATGGAGAGAACCATGTTGTAGGTCACCGGGTCCTTGCCCTCGACAAGCTTGAGCATTCGCAAGTAGGTATCGATTGCACACCGTTCACCCTTGACATTCTGCTCGAGGATCACGGAAACCTCAGGATCACTCGGAGCATCGTAGCCGCAATTAGTGGCTGAGTGCCACTGGTCAGGTGAAAGCAAGGGCTCACCGCCTAGTTGGAGTATGCGCTGAGCCACCATTTCCGCATGGCGAAGCTCATCAGCAGCGTGCTCGTTCAATTCGGCTTCTACTGCGCCCCGCATCGGACCGGTGACGACTCTGGCACCGAGCCAGTACTGATAATAGGCCAGCCACTCGTCGGCAAAGGCCTTGTTCAGCTCTTCGATGAGCCGGGTCGGATCCATTCCCAGTATCTCTCTCGCATGAGTTCCCATTGCACACCTCCGGTCAAGCCGGGGCAGATCCCCGGTTCTCGTGCTGCAGCCCCAACTATATTTCGCGGCCCGATCGCGGTCAAGGCAGGCTTCCGACATCACGGGCGGAGGAACATGGACGCAGGCTCCCGCAATCATTATGATTCCATAGAGTGTAGTCATGACCCAGAACGGTTCCAGAATCCGCATTCTCCCGGATGATGTTGCGAACCAGATCGCTGCCGGTGAAGTAGTCGAACGCCCCGCCTCGGTGCTCAAAGAACTGGTGGAGAATGCGGTCGACGCCCGGGCTTCCCATATCTCTGTAGAACTGGTCGCTGGTGGACGGCGATTAATCCTGGTACAGGATGATGGAATCGGTATGTGCCGGGATGACGTTCTCCTAAGCATCGAACGGCATGCCACCAGCAAGGTCTACCACGCTGGCGACCTGACCAGAATCGCCACTATGGGATTCCGCGGCGAGGCGTTAGCGGCTATCTGCTCCGTGTCTCGGCTGGAGATTGTTTCCCGAACCCGCTCGGAGCCGACGGCCGTGCGCCTGACGGCAAGCGCGGGGAAAATCCTCTCGGTGGACGACTGCGGCGCCCCCTGCGGAACCCGCGTTGCGGTACGCGACCTGTTCTTCAACGTTCCGGCGCGCAGGAAGTTCATGCGCACGGAGCGAACCGAGGCCGCACTTCTGCGCCAGATGTTCATTGCCTATGCTCTGGCATTCCCGGGAATCGATTTTTCCCTGCGCTCCGATGGAAGAGAGGTCTACCGGCTGCCGGCCGTGTCAGGGTTCCAGGAGCGTATCCGACTTCTATTCGGGGAGGATCTATTTCGCCAGCTGTTTCCGGTGGCGGGGAGCGAGGGAACCGCCAGCATAAGAGGCTATGCCGGGCATCCGTCATTGTCACGAAGCGACCGTGGGGGCCAATTCGTTTTTGTGAATCACCGTCCGGTTCAATCGGCGCTTCTGGCAGCGACCATCCGGGAAGCGTATTCCTCCATTCTGGAAAAGGGACGCCATCCGACGGTCTTCCTCCAGGTAGACGTGCCGCCGGAAGAGGTCGATGTGAATGTTCATCCAACCAAGAGGGAAATCCGATTCCGCCACCCGCAACAGGTGAGGAATACCCTGGCGGTCGCACTGCAGGAGGCACTCGCCGGACACCTTCCCGGAAGACCTGATTCCGGTGTTAGTGCCGGATTTCCACGTTCTGGCAGAGGCGGACCGGTCCCTGGGCAACCACCGGCGGTAACCGGTTCCCTCAGGCCGTTTCCCTACGTGCGCATTCCGGTGGAAGTCAACACCCCGGATTCGGGGCCTGCACCGCCCGCGGTTCCGGTCTTGGAGGATCTTCCGTCTTCTGGACGCCCTCCAGTCACCTCGGATACTGCTCCGTGGAAATGGTTCAGACTCTTGGGTAGGATCGCTGAAGGACGATATGTGATTATGGAGACCGATCAAGGGCTGGTTCTCATGGACCAGCATGCGGCTCACGAACGCGTGGTCTATGAAAATTTGATGCGCGCTTTTTCCAGTGATCATCCTTTGATCCAAGGGCTCCTGGCACCGGAGACGGTCAGTCTGCCGCCCGCTGATGCGGAAAACATACGGCATTCCTTGCGCGTTCTGCGTCGGATGGGTTTCGATATCGAGGAGTTCGGGGCCGATTCGTTCGTTATCAACGGACTGCCTGCCATCGTATCACCACATGGATCCGTACGAAGGTTGCTGCTGGATGTGGCAGCGGCTGTGCATGTTGCCGGGCACCGGGCCGCACAACGGGCGGCCATCGCCGAACTGGTGGCAAAGGCCGCCTGCCGGTCGGCCGTCAAGGGTGGGGAACATTTTTCTGAGCCAGAGATTGAGCAGCTAGTCGTTCGCCTGGCGGAAACCGAGATGCCCTATACTTGTCCGCATGGGCGTCCGACCCTGATCATGCTCTCCTTTCGTGAACTCAATCGGAAGTTCGGCCGCGGGTAGCAGCAGTTACGGCCTGGTGCAATCTTGACCGATGAGGTCGGGTTCGGACATACTCCCTGCAGCCGAAACCGGCACGGAGGCTGTCACCGATGAAAGTAAGATGGATACTCTTGCTAGCGGGCATGATAACAATCGCGGCTACCGCAGGGGTACCCGTCCCCAAAAGAGAGCTCCGCCGGATCTTAGTGGTCCCCGTGAACCTTACTGATACAGCGTTGGTTCAGCGGATTGTCAGCTTCGCGCAGGCCAACTGTCCCGCTGAAATCGCGGTCACCGACCCCCTCCCGTTCAGCGGCTCCGAGGCTCGGGAAGCCCTGGCCTCGGTACTGAAGAGGCTCCGTCGCGATGGTATGCGGGACGCGGTGACCGTATTGCTGGGTTGGCCCTGTGACACCGCCTGGCATGGATTCTACGACCCTGAAGTCGAGGCGGGCGTTGTGAACCTGCCTGCACTGTCAGCAGGAG
>DTYT01000025.1 GCA_012961745.1 Kiritimatiellia bacterium
CGCTCCAATTCGGACGGCGAGCGCCGGTTGCTGTTCGAGCTGGAACTTGACCCGGGGACTTCGTGCCCCCGGACGGTGTTCACGCTCTTTTCCACGGTGGGCACCGCGCTGGAGCGGATGACCGTGGAATGGTGCCGCCCCGCGCGCTGGCTGCATTTCGAGGGCCCGGAGTTCCTCCGGGGCGAGCCCGTCTCCGGAGATATGAGCGTGGCGGGGACGACGATGGCCTGGTCTGAGCTGGTGCTACCCTTCCTGTGGTGGACGGACCTGCGCTTCGTGGGATCCCAAGTGGTCAGAGGACGCATGTGCGACGTGGTTGACCTGCTGGCACCGCAGGAGCAGCGGCGCTGGTCGCGGGTGCGTCTGTACGTGGACTGCGACCTGGGAGTCTTCCTCCGGGCGGATACATTCGGCCGACGGGGAGAGCCCGACGCGGTGATCGAGGCCAAGGCTCTGCGGCGGGTGGAGAAGAAATACTGGATATTTTCCCGCCTGGATATCTCCCGACCGGACGAGAGGATCATCGTACGCGTCCGCGAAGCCCGCACGCGGCGGTGACTCCGCCGCGCCGGGGTTCCAATCCTTAACAGCAGGTAGGCGCGGTAGAAGCGGGTTTTGGCCGCGCTGCGCCCGGGAGCGCCGTCGCGGAATTGGCGTAGGGGTGCCGGTGGCGGCCGGGCCGGCCTCAGGATGCGCCCGTTGCCGGTGAACGTTTGCATTCCGGCGGGCTTCGTTCGCCCGTGGGGTTTCGCGCCTGGGTCGGCGGGGGCGGCCCGCGTTGCGGTCGCGGGGGGGGAAAATCGTTGGCCAGTATTGCTGACACCGGCCGCAGGTCTTGTATCATGTATAGCGGCGGAGGCGGCAAGGCTTGTAGGGTGAACCGCAATCCGGTAGCAGGACTGGTACTGGGGCTGGTGTTTCTCGGCGGAGGCTGTGGCCGCGGCGAGTCGCCCGCCGGGCTTCCCGGCACGGACGCCGTGGTGCGCCCGACACCTGCGGCGAGGAAGGTTCTGGTTTCCCGCCTGGCGGGTTCCTGGTATCCGGGTGATGCTGCGACCTTGCGCCGCCGGCTGGAGGAGTTCTTCTCCCGGACTGAGGATCAGCACCTGGGCAAGGTACGCGCGCTGGTGTTGCCGCATGCCGGCTACCGGTATTCCGGGCAGACCGCGGCCTGGGGGGTGCGGCAGGTCGCGGGGCGGAAATGGAAGAGGGTCGTGATACTGGGACCCAGCCACCGTTTCGCCTTGCCGGGAAGGGTCAGCGTTCCGGACGCCACTCATTACGCCACGCCCTTGGGAGAGATTCCCCTCGATCGGGAGTGCATCGCCGCTCTGGGCAAATCCGCGGTCGTGGTCTGCCGCCCCGAAGTGCACCGGGTGGAACATAGCGTGCAGATCGAGTTGCCCCTGCTGCAGCATGCGCTGGGGGAGTTTGCGCTGGTGCCGATCGTCGTCGGGCAGCTTGATCTGGCGGACATCGGCCGGGTGGCAGATGCGATCCGTCCCTTGGTGGACGAGGAGACGCTCCTGATCGCCAGTTCGGATTTTACCCACTACGGTCCCAACTACGGTTTCGTGCCTTTCCGCGATCGGATTCCCGAGCGCTTGGAAGAATTCGCCCGGAACGCGTTCGAGGCGATCCGCAGCATGCGGCCCGCGGCCCTACTCGAACATGTCGCGGGTACCGGCGACACCATCTGCGGCCGGTACGCCGTCGGCATCCTTCTGGCCTTGCTGGATGGCGGTTACCAAGCGCACTGGGTGCACTTCGACACTTCCGGCCGTATCACCGGTGACTATCGCAACTCGGTCAGTTACCTGGCGGTGGCCTTCACCCGGCGGGAAAACGAAAGTGGTACGCGCTCCGGGGGGCGGTGCGGTTGTCCCGGGATGACCGGCGCAGATTGCTCCGTCTGGCCCGGCGCGCGATAGAGTTTTTCCTGGAGAAGCGGCGGGTGCCGGAAGCCGAAGAGCTGGGGATCGAGTGCACCCCGGCGGTGAAGCAGGTGCGCGGGGTCTTTGTCACGCTGAAGAAGAAGGGTCGCCTGCGGGGCTGCATCGGTGAGATATTTCCGCGCCGGGAGCTTTACAGGGCGGTGATAGCCCAGGCAATCAACGCCGCGGTGAACGATCGCCGTTTCGCGCCGGTCCGGCGCCAGGAGATTCCGGACCTGCAGATCGAGATTTCGGTGCTCCCCCCGCCGCAGCGGGTGGCGGGCTGCCGTGACATTCGTCTCGGGCGGCACGGGATCATCCTGCGCAAGGGGTTCCGCCAAGCGGTGTTCCTTCCGCAGGTGGCCCCCGAGCAGGGCTGGAGTCTGGAGGAGACTCTCACCCATTTGTCCCTCAAGGCGGGTCTGCCGGCGGACGCCTGGAAGATGGGAGCCGACTTTTACGTTTTCGAGGCCGCCGTCTTCAGCGAGGATGAGAATCCCTCGCCCGAATGACTTTCCCCAGCGCGGCACGGCGCAGGGGCCAGTCCGCCGCGGCGCGCGGACGTCCCGCCGGTTGCTCCCGCGGTGAAAGTAGGCGTTGAACTGAAGCGCGCGGATTGAATTGTGCTGGCTTAGGGCCGGCGCTTATGCTTATATTTCAACATTCAGGCACAGAGCGGTACGATGAAGGTATCAGCAGACTGAGGTCACGCCCATGAGCCCGATCAGACTGACGATTCCCGGCATGTTGTTGTTGGCGGCAGCATCGCCGGTGTTTCTGAATGGTGCACAACCCACCGCTGCTGCGGCGCGCGGCCGCGTGGTCGAGGTCGCTTCGCCGGTGGGCCGCGGCGGGTCGTTTCGCATACGGGTGGAAGGGGAGCGGGTGTTCTTGAGCGCCTCCAACGCGGATTTGCGGGTGGTTCTCAGGGCGCTGGCGCGCGCCAGCGGAACTTCACTGAAACTTGACCCGCGTCTGGACGAAAAGGTCAATCTGCATCTGGCGGGCGTTTCCCTGGGGGAGGCGTTGACTGCCCTCGCAAAGAGTTGCGCACTGGTATTCGAGCAGCAGGGGGACGCCTATCGTTTGACGAGCGCGC
>DTYT01000026.1 GCA_012961745.1 Kiritimatiellia bacterium
CCGGGGATGACCTTCATACTGGAAGGAGAAGCCAACGACTACCTGGGCAAGGGTCTGTCCGGAGCAAAGGTGATCGTGCGGCCGCCCGCCGAGTCGAAACTCAGCGCTGAGAAACACGTGATCATAGGAAACGTGGCCCTCTACGGAGCAACCGCCGGAGAAGTATACGTATGCGGGCAGGCGGGCGAGAGGTTTGCTATCCGCAACAGCGGCGCCGTGGCGGTAGTTGAAGGTGTGGGCGATCACGGCTGCGAGTACATGACCGGGGGACGGGTGGCGGTGCTGGGCCCCACCGGAGTCAATTTTGCTGCTGGCATGAGTGGAGGAATCGCCTACGTCTACGATCCCGAAGGAGATTTCGACTCGCGCTGTAACCTCAGCATGGTTGACCTGGAGACCTTGACTGATCCTCAGGATCAACAGGAACTGCGGCGGATGATCGAAAACCATGTGCGCCATACCGGTAGTCGGCGGGGAATCCGGATCCTGGAGAACTGGAATGACTGTCTGCCCCTTTTCGTAAAGGTCTTCCCTATGGAGTACAAACGTGCCTTGGGACGGCTCAGTCGCGAAGACGAGGCGGTAGAACGGGAGGAACAGGTGGCTTCCTGATCCGGTGGGGGAGGAACCACAGCGGGAAGAAGCCCGGCAGACTAGTGCGACGGTACGCAAGCCATGAAAGTGGAGAAAGAAAAGGCGTTCCTTCGGTTCCCCAGACAGGAGCCGAGATATCGACCGGTCGAAGAAAGGGTTCATGATTTCCGGCCGGTGGAATTGCCCCTGAGCGAAGAAGAGATCCGGGTCCAGGCCGCCCGCTGCATGGACTGCGGAACCCCCTTCTGCCACGGCGCCGGCAGTGGCTGTCCCCTGGGGAATATCATCCCCGAGTTCAACGAGCAGGTCTTCTACGGACGCTGGAAAGAGGCTCTCAACATTCTGCTGGCGACCAATTGTTTTCCCGAGTTCACCGGACGCGTCTGCCCCGCACCATGCGAGAGTGCGTGCGTGCTGGGGCTCATCCTGTCACCCGTGACTATCTGCCAGGTAGAGCTGGCGATCATCGAACGCGCCTTTGCAGACGGGACGGTTCCCTCTGGCAGGCCGTCTGTCCGGAAGGATGAAAAGGTGGCCGTCGTGGGATCCGGCCCGGCCGGACTAGCGGCGGCACAGGTGCTCAACAGCGCCGGGTACCGTGTAACCGTGTATGAGAAGGACCCCCGGCCCGGAGGTCTGCTGCGTTACGGGATACCAGACTTCAAGCTGGAGAAACGGGTTATTGACCGGCGGATATCCCTGATGGAACGGGCTGGCGTTCGGTTCGAGTGCGGGATAGAAGCGGGCCGAGACATTCCATTCCGCTTCCTCTTGGAGTCCTTCGACGGCGTGGTGCTTGCGGCCGGAGCCCGGCAGCCGCGGGATCTCCGGGTACCCGGACGCCAACTGGGCGGGATACATTTCGCAATCCACTACCTGATCCAGCAGAATCGCCTCGTAGCCGGCGATCATCTCCGCGGGGAGGAGAAGATCGATGCTGCCGGAAAGAAGGTCGTGGTAATCGGCGGCGGGGACACCGGGGCGGACTGCGTGGGGACCGCCTGGCGTCAGGGTGCTCAGTCGGTCACTCAGCTTGAAATTCTGCCCGAACCCCCTGCCTCGCGCGCGGACTGTACCCCCTGGCCGCTTTGGCCGCTGATGCGACGGGATTCCTCCAGTCACCAGGAAGGACCTACCGTGCGGATGTGGAGCGTAAACACTCTGGCTTTCATAGGTAAGGACGACCGGGTAGCTTCCTTGCGATGTTGCCAGGTCGAGTGGAAGCCGGAAGTCGCCGGCGGACCGCCGGTACCCCAGCCGGTTCCCGGTTCGGAATTTGAACTGGCCGCCGATCTGGTCCTCCTCGCCCTGGGATTCGTAGGCCCTGGCTCGGCTTCGGTCCGGGATGAGATGCATCTGGAGTGTAGTCAATACGGCTATCCGCTGCGGGATGAACGGCACATGACCAGTGTTCCGGGCGTTTTCGTCGCCGGGGACATGCATCGCGGCCCATCCCTGGTGGTACATGCCCTGGCTGACGGCATGAAGGCCGCCCGGCACGTTGCAGACTTCCTACGGGAAGGCAGGAGAGGGCAGCCAGCGTAAGCAGACCACGGTCCGGCTTTTCCATTCACGTCACAAACTGCTGTGTGCTATCCTCTCGAAGCGTGGCGGCAGCTAGCAGGAGGACGCGATGATCCCGCGCTATACCAGACCGCAGATGGCAGAATTGTGGTCCGAGCAAAACAAGTTCCGGACGTGGCTCCGGGTGGAAATCCTGGCCTGCGAAGCCCTGTACCGCAAGGGCAGGATACCTGCGCGTGACTGGAATACGATACGAAAGAAAGCCGCCTTTGATCTCCGGCGGATCGAGGAGATCGAACGTGAAGTCAACCACGATGTAATCGCCTTCCTCGCCAGTGTCGCTGAGAAGGTGGGGCCCGCGTCACGGCATATTCACCGCGGGCTCACCAGCTCCGACGTGGGTGATACCGCGCTGTCGGTTCTCATGGTACGTGCCGCCGATATTCTGATCCGCGACGTCCGCCGCTTGCGTCGGGCGGTCGCCCGGCAGGCCAAGAAGTACAAGTATGCGCCCATGATCGGGCGGACCCATGGCGTACATGCCGAGCCGATTACCTTCGGATTCAAGTTGGCCCAGATGTACGACGAATTCGGCCGGGCAGAGGAACGCCTTCGGTCGGCCCGGGAGGCTGTTCGCTGCGGGCAACTCTCCGGTGCAGTGGGGACACATGCCCATCTCGACCGCAGCGTGGAAACCTATGTCTGTCGTAAGTTGGGCCTGAAAG
>DTYT01000027.1 GCA_012961745.1 Kiritimatiellia bacterium
GAATTTCATTGTTACCGCCACCGGCTTTGATACGCTGAGTGCGAGGATTGGTGGAAGGAGGTCGTGATGATTCCGCTGCGGATCGTTCGAATGGGGGTACTTGGTTTGCTCTGCGGCGTGGGGGCGGTGGCGGTTCCCACGTACGGCGACGCCACGTTGAATTACCAGGGCAGAGTAACCGCCGGGGGCAGCAACTACAGCGGTATGGGGTATTTCAAATTCCGTTTGCTGGACGGAACCGGACAGGGACTCTGGGGCAACGACGGTTCCGGCGGAAGCAACGAACCGGCATCATCGGTGGCGGTCGAAGTCAACAACGGGTTGTTCAACGTGGACCTGGGGGCGGGTATGACGGCGATTCCCCCGCCGGTTTTCCACAGAGAGGAGCTTTTCCTGCGAAGCTGGTTTTCAACGGATGATGTGACCTTCGAGCAGCTTTCCCCGGATGTCGAAGTCCGGCCGGTGGACTATGCCGCCTTCAACAGTGGGGGGACGGTGGTGGTGGACGACGATGGCGACGGGGATTTCAACGACATTCAAGCGGCGATCGACTACGTCGCTGCCAACCCGGACCTGGAGACCGTGCTGGTGATGCCCGGGCTGTATCAGGTCACGAATGCAATCAGCTTTCCCACCGGGGACGAAGTACGCCTCATTGGGATGGCGGACCGTGCCGAGGTGGTGGTGGAGAACGCCAGCGGCGCGGTTCTGAACGCCGCCAGCACCGTGATAAGAAACATGAGCTTCATCGGCTCTCCCGCCCTGACGGACCCGCCGGCGGCCGGTTACTCCTTGGAGGCGGTGAACTGTACTTTTCGTACCCCTGCGGGTTCCACCGCGGCGGTGGTCCGGTTGGATTCCGGGGGCACGGCCGAGTTCTTCTATTGCCGGATGGAGAACGACGGTGACGGAGAGGCCGTGGCGCTAGTGGGAAACGCCAGCGCCCGGATGAAACACTGTATCCTTTCCTCCCAGAATTCTGGTGCGGCTTTGGAGGTCGACAGCGGCGCGGGAATTGAGATGGAGAGCTGTACCCTCAGCAGCGGCAGCGGGGCTGCGATGGTTCTGGTCAACTCCGCGGGCTCCGCGGAGTTCGGCACGTGTCGTTTCCTCAACGGGATCGTCGTTGAGGGCCCCTGGTCTCTTACCATGCGGGACTGTTTAATCGAAGGCGATACCAACGACGTTGCGGCGGTCATCCTGAACGATTCGGTCGGGCAGGTGGTTTTGGACCATTGCATCATCCGGCACTTCGACGCTCCGGGCGTGCTGGCAGCGGTATCCAGCAACGGGAACGCGGAGGTGGTCCTGGATTACTGCTGGCTGGAAAGTATGGCGGATGCGGGCATCCCGGCGGCGGCCGTGGATCTGGACAGTGACGCCGGCCCGGAAGCGGCCTCCGTAATCATCCGTTGGAGTAGGATTGATGCGGCCACCGGTAACGGCATCCGCATGAACGACTGCAGTGTGGAGGTGATCGGGTCGCAGATCAACTCCACCGGTCACGGGATAGAAGCCAGCGGAGGACTGTTGGAGCTGTGGAGTAGCATGGTCGAAGCGGAAAGCAACGCGATCCATGCCGTCTCCGGCTGCGAGGTCGAGGTAAAGTACACCTTCGTGGAGGGCGGCGAGCGCGGAATTCACCTCACGGACGGGGCGGTTTTGGTGGAGAACTCCGAGCTCATCGGGATGCGGGACTGCGGCATGTACCTGGTGACCAGCGGCGAAGTTTCCGTCACTCGATCCACGGTGGCCGGAAGCGAGGAGGAAGGAACCGGACAGGCTCTTTATGCTGCTTTGGAAGGCGGGGATAGTCCGGGGGTCCTGCTCCACTCGATGTTCGTGGGAGAGGGCGGGGCGCCAGCTTTCGAGATGGAGGGCGGTACGCTGTTTGCAGTCGGATCGGTGTTCGTCTCCGAGACCAACCGGGCGGTCCTCCTGCGCAGCGAGACGACTCGGGCGGCCTTCGACGGGTGTGAATTCGTGAATCTCTCCGAGGACAACACCAATCTGGTTGTGGAACTGTACTGTTCCGCCACTGACACCAACGTGTCCGCAGCCGAGATCATGAACTCTGTGGTTCGGTCGCTGTATGCCGGGACCGCCGAGGTCTTCGCCGTAGGCACTACGCGGTTCGATGTGACCGGCGAGGTGTCGATGGTCAACTGCTCGCTGAGTCACGACCTGGCGCAGAATATATTCATGCTGCCGGCGAGCAACTTGAATTACGGGTGCTGGATCATGTCGGGCTTCTGACAGGGGGGAGGGGAAGGTGAAAACCGTCATCCGGATCGGCGCGGCGGCGACTTTCCTGTGCCTGTTCGTCCTTTCCGCCCGGGCTGCCGGGCAGACCAGTGCATCCTTCCGGGTCGCCGCGGATGTTTTCAGCGCGGCGGACGCGGGGATCGCGGCCGGCGGCGCTTTCCACCAGAGTTCCCTTTCGGTGGCCCAGTGGTGCGTGGTGGGGGTGCGCACCAGCGCCGCCTACGGTTGCGAGGAGGGGTTCCAGGCGGCCGCGGAGGGTTTGGACAGCGACCATGACGGCATACCCGACGGCGATGATGCGGACAGCGACGGGGACGGAGTCCCGGATGCAGCCGATACGCGGGTATACGATACCGACAACGACGGCGAGAACAATCTTGCCGACGGCGACGATGATGCAGACGGGCTCACCGACATGCAGGAAAGTCAGTACGGTACTTCCTGGGTACAGACGGACTCGGACGGTGACCGGCAGAGCGACTACGAGGAGGTCGCCGTGTTGCTGACCGATCCGACCGACGGGAGTGATTTCCTGCAGTGTTTGAGCGTCGAGTTTCGGACCGGGATTGTGGTGGTGAGCTGGGCTTCGCGGCCCGGCGTCAGCAACTACTGGGTGCAACGCACGACCAACATCGGGGAAGGTGCCTCGTGGTCCGCGGTGTCCGGTCGGATAAGCGGGGCGGCGGGAACCAACCGCACGTCTTGGACCGATGTTTCGCCGCCGCCGGGATCGCACTATCGCGTAAGAGTGCCGTACTGACGAACAGCGGGGCGACCGGGCGGTGACTGCCGTCTCCCGGGCTACGACCATTATGGATCGCCGGAGGACGCGACGGGAACCCCGTCTCGAAAGGCGGGCTCCACCGGGAGAGCGATCGTGACGGTCGGTATGAGCGGGCATTCGCCTTCCCGGGAGCTGGGCCGCCGGATGTCCCCCGCGTGGCACCGTTCCCTTGGCCGCGTCCGCATCGCGGGGATGAAGCTGATGGCCGGGCCGTTTATTCGCGGATCTGACCGTTGCCGTAAATGACGTACTTGTATGTAGTGAGTTCTTCCAGGCCCATCGGCCCGCGGGCATGCAACTTGTCGGTGCTTATCCCGATTTCTGCACCCATGCCGAATTCGCCGCCGTCGGTGAAACGCGTGGAAGCGTTGATATAGACGGTGGCCGAGTCAACCTCGTTTGTGAAACGACGGGCAGCCTTCTCCGAGCCGGTGACAATGGCATCCGAGTGATGAGATCCGTAATGATTGATGTGCTCGACGGCGCTCTCCAGATCGGGGACCACACGGACCGCCAGAATGAGGTCGAGGTATTCCGCGTACCAGTCGTCTTCGCAGGCGGCTTGGATATCCCGAACGATTGCGCGCGATTTCTCGTCGCCCCGCAATTCCACGTCATGGCGCCGGAAGACTTGGGCCATCCGGGGAAGGAACCGTTCCGCGATCCTTTCATGTACCAGCAGCGTTTCCATGGCATTGCAGACGCCCGGCCGCTGGCACTTGGCGTTCTCGCAAATGCGTATCGCCATTTCCAGGTCCGCCGACTCGTCTACGTAGACATGGCACACGCCCTTGTAATGCTTGATTACCGGCACCCGCGAAGTCTCGGTGATGAAACGGATCAGTCCTTCTCCCCCGCGCGGGATTATCAGGTCCAGGTACTCGTTCAGGCGGCACAACTCCCGCACGGCTTCCCGGTCCGTATTGCGCACGATCTGGACGGCGTACTCGGGCAATCCCTCGCGGGTGCCGCCGGCCTGCAGGGCATCGGCGAGCGCCAGGTTCGAATGGATTGCCTCGCTCCCGCCCCTGAGGATGACCGCGTTGCCCGCCTTGATGCACAGCACCGCCGCGTCGACGGTCACATTGGGCCGGGATTCATAGACAATAGCTATGACCCCGATGGGCACGCGGACCTTCACGATCTCCAGCCCGTTGGGACGGATCCACCTGCTGATCTTGATCCCGACGGGATCCTTCAATGCGGTGACGTTCCGGATTCCCCGGATCATGGACTCCATCCGGGATCCGGTCAGTTCCAGGCGGTCCAGCATGGCGCCACTCAGGCCGGCGGCTCGTCCGGCTTCCATATCCCGCCGGTTGGCTTCCAGGATTCGGTCGCGGCGGTCCTCCAATTCGTCGGCCATTGCCTGGAGGATGGCGTTTTTCCGCCGGGCGGAGAGCGTCGCCAGCTTCCGCGACGCGGTGCTGGCGTGGCGTCCCATGGAGACGATCTCCTCGTGCAGGGTCATCTACTGATCCTCCTGTTGATCGAACAGCATCATATTATCGCGATGAATCACCTCGTCGTAGTCGCGGGTACCCAGTATTGCCTGGATTGCCCCGGTAGGCCTGCCCCTGATGAGGCGTATCTGCTGGCTGGAATAGCCGACCAGGCCGCGCCCGACAAGGTTTCCCCGGGGATCGAGGATGTCAACCACCGCCCCGGCGGGAAAGTCACCCCTTACTTCACGCACCCCGATGGGAAGCAGGCTGCGTCCCCGGCGCCGCAGGGCGTCGCGGGCGCCCTCGTCCACGACCAGGGCGCCTTGCGGGCGATGGAAGAATGCGATCCACCGCTTGCGGGCCGGCATGCTTGACCGCCGACGGTCGGCTATCACCAGGGTGCCGACCGGGGCGCCGCTACAGATTTCCTGCAGGCACCGCTTACGGCGTCCGTCGGCGATCACCGTGGGTATCCCCGCCGCCGCGGCCATCTGGGCGGCCTCCAGCTTGGTCGCCATCCCACCCACCGAGAGATGATCCTTGTGCCTACCGACAAGTCGGCGCAATTCCGGGGTGAGCGAGCGTATGACCGGCACACGGTCGGTCCGTCGGCCGCCGCGGCGTGGCCGACGGATGCCGTTGGTGGTGGTAAGCAGGACCAGGAGATCGGCACCGATCAGCATGGCCACCAGGGCCGCCAGAAAGTCGTTGTCTCCGACCTTGATTTCGTCCACCGCCACGACATCGTTCTCGTTGACGATGGGAACGGCTCCCCGGCGGAGGAGCGTCATCAAGGTATTCCGCGCGTTGAGATGCCGCTGCCGGTTGCGGAGGTCGTCATGGGTCAGCAGCAGTTGCGCGGTCAGGACGCGATAACGGCCGAAGACCCGCTGATAGGCCGCCATGAGGCGCGTCTGTCCGACGGCCGCGGCCGTCTGAAGCTCCGGTAGACTTTGCGGACGGCGGCGCATGCCGAGGGCCGCCATGCCGCAGCCTATTGCGCCGGAGGAGACCAGGACGACC
>DTYT01000028.1 GCA_012961745.1 Kiritimatiellia bacterium
GGCGTGGTGCCTGGTGGAACGGCACCTGTGCGCCGCCGCGGCGTATATCGGTACCGCCCCCACGTTCCATTTCGCCCACCGAAGCTGGATGGTGGAAGTGCACCTTCTTGACCGCCACGTAGAACTCTACGACCACCAAGTCGAGGTCTTCATAGTTTCCCGCATAAGGCCCGAGCGCCTTTTTCCCTCCCCCCAGCACTTGAAGGAACAGATCTCTCGGGATATTGAGGCCATCCGTGACATCCTCCAGAAGCAGTCCCCGCGAAAAGTGTTCCGAAGATGGTTGCCCTACCTCGCGCAGCAGCAGGTGGAAAGTTTCGGATGACATTGTCTCCGGCCGTCGCTGGTATCCCCGCATGTTCGGCGTCGGTTTCGACAATTCGCAACAGCGAGAAACCGTCTGTGAAATTGCCAAAAACCCGGCAGCCTGTATGATTACTGGAAATGCCCGATGAAGCGCACACCGAGCCGTCCTCCGCGGCATAATGCCCGGGACCCGGCCGGCTTCGTACCAGAATTCCAATCGTCGGAATTTTCGGGATCGAATCCTCCAAACCTCGGGACGGCCCAAGCGGCCCCTCCGGGTCAAGCCGCAGCGTGGATGCCGGAGGGCCCGGCCGACGGGGGGTGTACCGGATAGCAGCAGCGGCGCACTACCCCCGGCATAGGTCACCGCGATACGGCGGAGGGTTCCAGCACCGCGTTGTCAATCAGACGGGTCTTGCCGATCCATACCGCCAAGGCGGCCAGCGATTTCCGCTCCAGCATTTCCACGGGCTGCAAGGTCTCCCAGTCGACGATTTGAACATAATCGATCCGCGCAAGCGGGTATTCCTTAATACAGGCGATCATTTCCGACCGAAGGCGCGATGCGTCCCGTTCTCCCCCGCGGACAAGTTCCCGGCTCCGCTGCAGAGCTCTTGTAAGGCACAACGCCTGTAGCCGCTCTTCGGACGATAGATAGGTATTGCGGGAGCTCATCGCCAGCCCGTCTGGCTCGCGGACAATGGGACCCACAACGATTTCCACCGGGAAATTCAGGTCACGTACCATCTGCTGGATCAGGCGCAATTGCTGCGCGTCCTTCTGTCCAAACACGGCAAGATCCGGCCGCACGATATTGAAAAGTTTTGCGACCACGGTGAGGACACCGCGAAAATGTCCCGGCCGCGAGGCTCCGCATAGGACCTTGGACAGCCTTTCTTCGTCCACGTAGACGCTGGCATTGGGCGCGTACATTTCCTCCACGGGAGGATAGAAGACGATATCCACCGCGTTCCTGCGGCACAGCGCTTGATCGCGCTGAAAGTCCCGGGGATAACGTTGGTAGTCTTCCCCCGGCCCGAACTGGGTGGGATTGACGAATATACTCACCACCAGCAGGTCACAGCGCGGCCGGGCGATCCGTACCAGCGACAGGTGCCCTTCGTGAAGGTATCCCATCGTGGGAACCAAGCCGATGCGTTGGCCGCGGCGTCCGGCTTCCTGGGCTCTCGCATGCATCCCGGCGGTGGTACGGATCACCTCCATCGGGCTTTCTCCTAGTGATAGGAATGTTCGTCGTCCGGGAAATCCCCCCGCAGCACTTCATCCCGGAAACGCTGCACCGCCGAGACCACCTGCCGGCCGAGTTCCGCGTAGCGCTTGACGAACTTCGGCTTGAAGTCACCGTAAAGGCCCAGCAGGTCATGAATCACCAGGACCTGTCCGTCGCAATCCGGCCCGGCGCCGATCCCAATTGTCGGCACGCTTACCGCCGCAGTGAGCTCGGCAGCCACGCCACGCGGGACGCACTCCAGCACCACACAGAAAACTCCCGCTCGATCCAGCGCGACGGCGTCCTCCCTGAGACGTGCGACTTCCCGCGGTTCCCGTCCCCGGACCCGGTAGCCGCCGAATTCATGTATGCTCTGAGGAGTCATTCCGATATGGCCCACGACGGGAATGCCGTTATCCACCAGTCGTCTGATCAGGTCGGCACGGATTGCACCTCCCTCGATTTTCACTGCCGCCGCGCCGGCTTCCTTGATGAATCTTCCCGCATTCTCCAGGGCCTGATCGTCAGACACCTGATAGGACAGAAACGGCATGTCGGCGACCACCAGGGCACGCCGTGTTCCCCGCACGACCGCCGCGGTGTGATGCAGCATCTCCTCCATGCCGACCGGCAGCGTGGACTCGTAACCCAACACCGTCATGGCCAGCGAGTCCCCCACCAGGATGATATCTACTCCCGCCTCATCCACCAGGCGCGCGGTCGCGAAGTCGTAGGCCGTAAGGCAGACGATCCTCCGCTGGCCCTTCGCCCGGCGGATCGTGCGGGCAGTGATGCGGCCTTCATCTCGCATCGCGTGGATCCTCCGGCTCCCATTCCACGGCAAAAAGCTGGATTGTCTGCAACGGTCCCATTTCACGCAGCAGCTCCGACAAGCTCCGGCGCATCCCGGGCAATCTCAGTTCAGGTCTGATGTCCGCCAACGGTTTCAGGACGAACAGCCTTTCCTTCAACCGGGGATGAGGCACCCTTATCTCCTTATTATCTATGACCCGATCGCCGTATAACAGCAAATCCACGTCAATGGTCCGGGGTGCATTCCGCTCCCGCCCGCGCCGGCGGCCCAACTGCTCCTCCACCCAGCGTATGGCCGCCAGCCACTGTGCCGGCGAAAACTGCAACTTGAAGGCCACTACGGCATTAAGAAAGTACCTTCCGGCATGGCGCGGCGGCACTCCCACAGGCTCCGTCTCATAGATCGGCGAAGCCGCCGACTCGCGCTTTCCGCAGACCTGCCGCAGCAGGCTGCGCGCCCGCTTCAGATTACCAAGACGGTCGCCGAGATTACTGCCCAGCCCCAGGATGGCCTCCACCGACTCCATCGCCCGCACGCCGCCGGCGGCTGAGCCGGCGGCCGATTACTCGACCAGCCCCAGCACGTGGCCCATGCCGTAGAGACCGGGAGCCTTCCCCGCTATCCACCGTGCCGCGCGAAGCGCTCCCATTCCGAAGGCGGTCCTGCTGGTGGCCTGATGCCACAGACTGAGACTTTCACCCTCGCCCGCGAAAATCACGGTATGTTGCCCCACAATGTCCCCCCCGCGCACTGCATGTATGCCGATTTGGGTGTGAGGGCGCTGCCCTACCATCCCCTTCCGCCCGAAGCACAGGACTTCCTGCGGATTCCATCCGCTGCCCACCGCAACCTCTTCCGCCAGCTTCAAGGCCGTGCCGCTGGGGGCGTCCTTCTTGCGCCGGTGGTGAAACTCCACGATCTCCACATCGTAGTTCTTGTCCTTCAGGGCACC
>DTYT01000029.1 GCA_012961745.1 Kiritimatiellia bacterium
ATGTCGGTGTCCAGCAGATATTTCATCCGATACCCTTTCGTGCCTTTCTCCCTGTCGGACTTCCAAAGAAGTCCTACCGGCCGGCCGCCTGACAGGCGGGACAGTAGTACAGCCTCCGGCTGGCCGGACATCACCTGGTTCAGGCGTTCATAAAGAACCGGCAGGTTTTGCTCTTCGTTGAGGAAAGGGATCACGAATGTGATCACGCGCTTGCGATTCTCCGCCTGCATCTATGCCGCCTCCCTGTTGGGGCACTCAGTCTATCACGGCTGTATCAGCCGGACGAGTCCGCGGTAACATCCCGGATTATCCGTAACGCGGCAAACAGATCGGTCGCGGTGTAATCGGGCGTGGCCTCCTCCAGTGACAGAAACCTTTCTATTGTCTCGATTTTCAGCCTTGTGACCAGCAATGTCCGGCAACCCGCGCGCCGGCCGGCCTGCACATCGGAAATCCCGTCCCCCACCATCCAACTTCGCGAGAGATCTACCGCATGCCGACGGGCTCCCTCGAGGATCAGGCCGGGCTCGGGTTTACGGCAATCACATTGCGCGACGAATTCGGTGACCCCCCGGGCATGCATTCGGGGATGATGAGGACAATAGAGGAGCTCATCCCACCGCGCCCCCCGCTGCGCCAACAGTGACTCCAGCCGCCGGTTGATCCGTTGCAACTCGTCTGTGGTGAGCGATCCTTTTGCTATTCCCGGCTGATTGGTTACTACGATTACCAGATATCCCAAGGCTTTTACACCGATAATGAACTCCGCGGCCCCCGGCACCAGTCGGACGTCCTCAGCGCGATGAGGCGAATCGACGATGCCATGCTCCTCACTGTAGATGAGCTCGTTGAGGGTTCCGTCGCGGTCTATGAATACTGCTCGGCGTACTGGTGGTTCAGTCTTCATACTCGTCCGTCCGGCGCCCCACCCCAATGCCATGCCACCTAAGCCCATGCGCGGCCAGCCCATAGGGCGACAACACGTTGTTGCAGTCGAAGACTATGTTACCCTTCATGCGGCGGGCCACTTCAGCAAAATCCTGTTCCCTGAACTCTGGCCATCCGGTGACGACCAGAAGTGCATCAGCTTCATCACAAGGGGAGATGGCATCCTCCCGAACTTCGAAGTCCGCTTCGGCGAGTTCCGAAACGTCGGCCCTTGGATCGTAAGCCCGTACCGAGGCTCCCCTCTTCAGAAGCTCGGCGATAATCGTCAGTGAAGCAGATCTCCTCAGCGTGCTGGTTCCTGGCTTGTAGGTGAGTCCCCAAACCGCAATCCGCCTCCCTTGCAAACTTCCCAGGGTCCTCTCAAGTCGCCTGACCGGGAGGAGGAGCTGTTGCTGGTTTGCCTCCCAAAGACCGTTCAGAAAAGGTGTGGGGACTCCATGGAGTCTGGCGATGCGTAGCAGGGTGCGCGTGTCGCGCGCCAGAGTCCCCCCCGAAAAACCCAATCCGGGTGACAGCATGGCCTGTGGGCCGACACGGGGCTCCCGTCTCAAAAGTTCAGCTAGGCGACGGCCGTCCACGTTGACCGATTCACAGAGATTTCCGATTTCATTGCCGAACGTGACCTGCGCCGCGAGAAATGCATTCAAGGCATGCTTGAGCATCTCCGCCGTACGCAGGTCGCAGCGCTGCCATTCCTGGTGAAATACCCCTAGTACTCCCGACACGCGGTCGAAAACCCAATCATGGTCTGTGCCGATCACGGGAAGCGCCGGATTGCGAAATCTTTCGATTG
>DTYT01000030.1 GCA_012961745.1 Kiritimatiellia bacterium
CCCCCCCCCCCCCCCCCCGCGCCATGCCAGCGCCGCGCCGATCGGGCTCGCTGCTCAGGTTACTTGCAACACGCGCGTGAGGCAATCACCCATTATCCGGCGCTTGTCCATCGCTTTCCTCCACATCACCCCCCATCCGATAGCGTGCCGCCGCACAGGCAAACACGGCCGCCGTCTCCGTGCGTAACACGGTGCGTCCTAGACTCACAAGGTGCGCTCCGCAAGCTTCGGCCGCCGCAATCTCCCGGCCGCTGAAGTCACCTTCGGGACCGGTCAACATCACGATACTCCGAGAAGAACTTGTGAGATCGCCTTCCAGAATGCGGCGGAGTGGCACCGCGCCTTCCAGCGCCGAGCAGCAAAACAGCAGGGTGCCCGTATCCCGCACCGTGCCCAGGAATTCGGCCATGGGAAGAGGATGGAGCACTTCCGGCAGAATGCTTCTGCCACACTGCCGGCAAGCCTCGACGGTGATCTTCCGCCACCGCGCCACGCGCGGCGCGATAGCGGAGGCCGCCAAATGTACGACATCCCGTTCGCAGATCAGCGGCACCAAGCGCGCCGCTCCCAGCTCGGTTGCCTTCTGTATCCACCAATCCATGCGCTGCGGCCTGATGATCGCGCTGGCACTTACCAGTTTCACGCGGGGCGGGCGGACGGTTCGGACTGTCGAGATCTCCAGCGTCAATCCACGGCGGCCGCTCAAGTGCACGAGGCAAAGGGCCACTTTTCCCTCCCCATCAAAAACCTCCACCCTTTCCCCTTCCTTTACCCGCAGCACTTGCCGGAGGTGATGTTGCTCAGAATCCGGAGGGCACAACATTGCAGACTCACCCCAGTCTTCCCGAGGTATGAAGCAGCGTATCCTGGGCCTCTGCCGCAACATTCCCATCGCGAACCGAACGTGCTGCCGTGCTCCGCGCAAGCCGCCCGCGGAGCGCCGGGACCTCAGCCGGCAACAATCAATTCCGCCTGCAGACCCTTGCGGCTGACAAATTCCCACTTCAGAATACCGGCGCACTCAACGACCGCCCGGTCCGGCATTACGGTTATCATCACCGCCTTTCCCGGATGGCGATGCCGCAGAACATCCGCAGCACACAAGGCTTTCTCCACGCCATCCCCGCGCTTGAAGTTCCAGACTTCATCCGGCTGTGCAAGACGGGTGCCGTCGTAGATCGATTCGTCGGGAATGGAGCACAGCCATGAGAACGCTTCCTGATCAGACATATCCGCGGTACCCTCCAGTATTACCGGATTGCGTTCCACCGCCGCCTTGAGAAACGGTCGCCAATCACAAATCGACAGATCACGGAATGCGTAGAACGCCAGGTCAGCCGCCGCATTGGCAGCCCTCGCGTTCTCCAGCCGGTCGACGATCTCCTCCCGGCTCATGTCGGGGTCGATCTCGATCGCCGAGCGGGTGACGAACCGCTTGCACCGGGGATCCGGCAGCCGCGGCTCGATTTTCAGGAAGGCGGTCAGATCCCGCATGACCTGCGGCAGGCGTGACCGCTGGCAGTCCATCAGCCGGGCCAACTCGTCCACACTGCCGCTTCCCGCCCGAGATGTCTGCCGCCGGAACCAATCCCCGAATTCCTCCAGGCAGACGCGGTCTTCGATAGGTTCCGCAAAGCACTCCATCTCATCAATCTCGGCAAGAAGCTGATCGCGGGTGCGGTCGTTGAGACGGTACGGCCTGCCGTGCTCATAGTGGAAGGCGACCTCCAGCGGGATATAGCGGGTCCGGCCATGGTGCCGATGCGAAATCTGGAAGCAGTTCTGGTAGTCCCGGTGAGCGCGCAGAAAGTTTATCAGCAAGTCTGCGGCGGGGTCCGCCTGCAAGAACTCGGTCAGCCTTTCTCTGAAACGCCGGTAGGCCTCCTCTGAAATCGTAGCGGTCTGATAAACCTGATGGATGTAGCCCGTGCGGTGGCCGACCAAGGTAACCCGCTCGTGTCTCAGTGCCCGCCGGGCCTTCATGCTCAGCTCACTGCCGTTGAACCACATGGTCTTGGTAAGGACCCGGCGGTTGTTGGTGATGAGACCGTCCCCCACTACCACGAAGTTCTGTGAATGCAACGGCGTGGTCATAATGAAGATGTCGTCCAAGGATATTCCACAGACTACGAAGACCGCAGCGGCATAGAGCGCCGAAAGGGACACGCATTCTCCCGCCCCCCGCGCGTATCCGGGACGGAAGCGGAACGCATCCATCGCTTCCAGAGTTTCCGTCTTCCAGTAGGGAATGACGTCCCCATCGTACTTGTCCAATCCGAAATGCCGACGGATATCCAGGTCAAAGTAATACCGGTCGCCCTCGTATCCGAACAAGGCGTTGCTCTCTGCGATCACGCGCGGATCGATCCACTTCCGGAAGCGTTCCAGCTCGCGTTGCTTGCGGGTCAGGCCCCACGTCTCCAAGTCCAGATTGAAATCGTAGTTATCCATGATGTATTGCTTCAGCCGCATGATCCGGCGGCCCGGCGAAAGTCTCCCGATCCTCCGGAACCACGGATCTTCCCGCCAGCGCCACAGACGGGGCGACATGATGTTAGCCAGTACCAGAGCATAGAGTAGCTCCGGGAAGACAAACATTTCCATGTCCGAGAGCGTGACCGCGGAAGAATACATTTCGAGACCGAGCTCGTCCTTCCACGGGCTGCCGGTTTCACGCTCGCCTTGACTGCACGCTGGCATATCCGCCACTGCCACCCGATAGCATAGCACGTCCCCGGGCAGCGGGGCAGTTGTTTCGCCGGATGGCATCGGTTATTGAAATCGCGGGATGGCTACCGTAGGATGGCGACGTCGGGAGGATGCGTGATGTGGGAGTCTTTCCCCCCAGCACGAAAGCATGGCTTGGGGCTGCTGCTATTCCTGGGGCTCCTTCCCCTCCCTTCGGCTGCCGGCCTGAAGATCAACGAGGTCTACTTTCATACTGAAGGGCCTCAGGAAGCCAACCAGTACGTGGAACTCTATAATGAGGGGACAAACACCGTCTACCTTGACGGACTGATCCTAACCGACGAGGCCGGCACCGGTATAGAAGGAATATTCCGCTTCCCCGGCAGCGGGACCGATTACCCGGTCGCCCCCGGCGAATTCGTGGTCATTGCGGCGGACGCAGAC
>DTYT01000031.1 GCA_012961745.1 Kiritimatiellia bacterium
CATGGCTTATGAAGCCACTGCTCTAACCGCTGAGCTACTCCGCCGGCGAGATTCTTCCCAGGCTACGTACTCAATCGGGTATTGTCAACCGACCGAATCCCGCCGCCGCTCGGCTACAGGGCCTTGCTAATGCGCACGCACCAGCCCCTCTCCGGGTCGCGGAAGTGCTCCACCCGCTCCACGAAGCGATGCACCACATAGGAGCCTAGGGCGGCGGGATCCTCAGTGCACTTTGCCGCAGCAGCGGACAGCGCAGGAAACTGCACTTTCTCTCCCGAATAGAACACCTCGGTGACGATACCTTCGGACTCGCGACGCAGGGTTATCAGCAATGGCTGAGCCCCCCCACCTCCCGCCCGCTGCCGGAGCTTCTCGATCAGCTCAGCACAGATCTCGTCTACCGCCATTTCCAGTTGCGCGGCCTTGAACTCCGATACGCAAGTCTGAGCACAAAGATCGCCGACTGCCTGGCGAACTATCCGCAGATAGCTGTACCGGGAAGGGATCTGGAGTGAAATCTGCTCCGGGCCAACTGACCTCGGCTCGTCCTGCATCTCGCAGACCACCTCCCCCGACCCGGTCAGGTTGTGAAACTCCGCACCGCCCTTTCCAGATCGGGATAAATCTCCAGAATCTTGTGGAACCCTAGCAGTTCCACAATGTTGTAAATTTTCGGCGAGAGCTTCACCAACTTCAGATCACCCCCATTCTCCCGGGCCCGCCGGGCGAATCCGATTAGAGCCCCCAGGGAGGCGCTGCTGATATAGTCGAGACCAGCACAATCAAGAATTACGTTGTTGCGGCTCTCCTCCCGCAATCCCCGCAACGCAGCTTCCAGGCGGGGGAAGGAATAGGCATCCAGAGCTCCATCAAGATGCAGAATGTCAAGATTCTCCCGCTGCTCGCGCTCTATGCGGCACTGTTTCACGATCCAACTAATACTAAACCGCTCTGCTCAAGACAAGCAATGTTATATCGTCATATTTCGCCGCACCGGCTGTGAATCGCTGCAATCTTTCCCGCACGGCCTGCGCCACCGCGGCCGCACCGCCAGGGGCCGACTGGCGGATAGTTTCCACTAGACGCTGAATCCCCCATTCAGCACCGCCACGATCCATGGCCTCGACAATACCATCCGTATAAAGTACCAGCACATCCCCCGGGTGTAACCGGACCTCCATCCTCTCTAGCTGTTCTTCGAAGGTCCGCGACTCGGCGATACCGATAGCTATCCCCCGGGATTCTATGGCGCGAACTTCTCCGTTAGAGGCCTGATACCACAAAGGCTTCTCATGACCCGCTCGCGCCACTTGCACGCGGTGAGTCGCCGTATCCACCACCGCATAGACCAAGCTAATGAACATATCCTCGGCAATATCCCGGCAGACAAACCGGTTCACCTCGCGCAGCACTTCCCCCGGATCGGACAGGTGGCGGGCATGAGAACGAAGCACGCTTCGGCACAGTGCCATGATTATCGCCCCACCGACCCCCTTCCCGGAAACGTCGGCGACCACCAGCCCCAGCAGACCTTCCTCCACGTCGATGAAATCATAGTAATCCCCTCCGACTTCCAAAGCCGGCTCATTGAACGCCGCCAGCTCCAAACCGGCGATATAGGGCGTCTCTGCCGGTAAGAGGCTTTTCTGGATCCTCCGCGCCAGACTCAGATCGTGGTCAATCCGTCGCTTCTCCTCAATCACTTCGCGCAGTTGCGAAAAATGCACCGACACCGATGCTTGTTCAGCGATAGACTCCAACAGTGTCCGATCCGATCGCGTGAAAGCGTTCCCGTCGGCACGGTTCACCACGACGATCACACCGATCAC